>CAYGXY010000026.1:0-4846 GCA_964354045.1 uncultured Dehalococcoidales bacterium | reverse complement strand
TCATGGCACGGAGAGCGGTAGGAGCGGTATAGAATATGTTGACCTTGTACTTCTCTACTATCTGCCAGAACCTGTCAGGCTTCGGGTAATTCGGCACGCCCTCGAACATGAGGGAGGTTGCGCCGTTCGCCAGAGGCCCGTATACGATATAGCTATGGCCAGTGATCCAGCCGATGTCGGCGGTACACCAGTAGGTGTCCTCGTCTTTAACATCGAAAATCCACTTGCAGGTCTGCATAGTATAGAGCAGATATCCGGCTGTGGTATGTATAACGCCCTTGGGCTTGCCGGTACTGCCGCTGGTGTAGAGTATGAAAAGGATATCCTCTGCATCCATAGGCTCGGGCTCACACACTGCCTTGATATCGGGAGCGGCCACTTCCTCGTGATACCAGTGATCGCGGCCTTGTTTCATAACAATCTCATTGCCCACGCGCTTAACAACAAATACGTCCTTTATAGTCGGGCACTGCGCCACAGCTGTATCGGCGCCGGCTTTTGATGACACGGTCTTGCCGCTGCGATAGTAGCCGTCAGCGGTAACAAGCACTGTAGAACCGCAGTCCTGGATTCTATCCCTTAAAGCCTCGGCGCTGAATCCGCCGAACACGATGCTATGAATGGCACCGATCCTGGCGCAGGCGAGCATCGCAACCGGCAGCTCAGGGATCATCGGGAGGTATATGCTGACGCGATCGCCCTTCTTAACTCCGTGCTTCTTTAGTACGTTAGCGAACTTGCATACTTCGGTATAAAGCTGCTGATAAGTAAGGATCCTGGTCTCGCCCGGCTCGCCTTCAAATATGATAGCAGCCTTGTTTTTGCGCCACGTATTCAGGTGGCGGTCGATGCAGTTGTAGGATACATTAAGCTTGCCACCGAGAAAGAACTTGAACTCCGCCTTCTTGAAATCGGCTTGGGACACCTTGTCCCATTTCTTAATCCAGTCCAGCTGCTCGGCTGCTTCTGCCCAGTAAGCATCGGTGTCATCCATCGACTTCTGATAGATGTCCTTGTACTGCTTCATGCTCTTGATATAAGCCTTCTTGCTAAGCTCCTTGGAGGGCTTAAAAATCCGATTTTCTTCCTGCATTGAAGTGATTGATTTTACTTCTTCTCCCATTTTCTCCTTCTCCTCCTTTATTTTACAGAACCACCCATACTCTTCTTCAGGGCTGTAAACTGACTCTTTGTACTGCCGTCTATGAGCTTGTCACCGACTTTGATTACCAGACCGCCGATTATATCCGGCGAAACGCTGGCGATAAGCACTATCTTACGTTTTAATATTTCGCCCAGGCGGCTCGCCAACACTGTCTGGTCATTTGCCGACAGCGACACCGCCGTCACAACATCCGCATGCACGATGCCCTTTTTCTCATCGACCATGCGCTCATATTCCTGAGCCACACCGTTAATAATATTCAAGCGTCCTCGAGAAACGAGCAGCAAGGCAAGGTTTATCACCATAGGATTGACACCCGCAAGTCCCTGGCGCAAAACCTTAGCTTTGCTCTCAAAGTGAACCTTTGGGTTCTCCAGGAACGCGAAAAGGAGGGGATCTTCCACCGCCTTAGATAGCCGCTCTAGATCCCCCCGCCATATATCCAACTCATTGCGCTCCAGAGCGATCTGGAACGCAGCACGAGCATGCCTCCTGGCCGCGGCACTAGCCATTATCCATCCCCTTTAGATGCCTGCTCCAGCACGTCCTCGATAAGACGACGATGCTTCTCTTTGTCCAAGGTCTCTTTAACAACCTTCTCAGCGGCCTTTATGGTCAGATCAACAAATTCACGCCTGACCTCATCTATAGCCTTGTCTCTTTCCCTCTCTATCTCGGTACGAGCCTTGGCTACGATGTTCTCAGCCTCTTTCCTGGCCTCAACCTTGGCCTCTTCCTTGAAGCGCTCGCCTAGCTGCGCCGCCTGCGCCAATATATTCTGGCCTTCCTTTCGAGCATTATCTATCTGCTCTTTCACCTGCTGTTCGGTATTAGCCAGCTGCTGTTTAATCTGCTCTGCCTGCTGCATACTTTCGCTTATTTTCTCAGAGCGCTGATCAAGCTTCGCTCTGATCTTCGGCATAAATATGAGAATCAAGCCAAAAAGAATACCGAAGTTCACAAGCTGAGCAAGCAGTACTTTCCAATCAATACCTAATGCGCCCATATTGACCTCTCCCCTCCGATCCCTGAGATAGCGTTAAACCATCTACGCGACGAAGATTAACAGGATTGCTACGACCAACGCATAGATCGCGATAGCCTCTGCAAATGCTATGGCTAGAATCATGTTGGTCATGATCGGGCCACGGGCCTCCGGGTTGCGCCCCAAGGCCTGCATGGCGCCATAACCTAGCATCCCGATCCCCAGACCCGGTCCGAGGGCTCCAAGGCCAATGGCAACTGCTGCTGCGATCAACTTCATGCTTTCCGGTGTCATACTAATCCCCCTTTCAGGTTAGCTCATTGATGTTCTTTATGCCCTTCCTCATGCTCGCCATGAGGGGTAACCGCCATCGAGACAAATACTAGAGTTAATCCAAAGAAGATAATTGACTGAATAAGGCCAACGAACAATTCCAATCCATAAAATATAACTGGTATCAACCAGGGCAGAAGGAATATCATGGAAAATACCAGGATTTCACCAGCCATCATGTTGCCAAATAGACGAAAGGTAAAACTGACGATACGTATAAACTCGCTCATCAGTTCGATAAAACCCACGAACATATCGATAATACCATACATCAGCCCGCCAAACGCACCCTTGATCTTGCCACGTGCTATCTGTTTCATGGAGGCCATCATGCGGCTGCCGTTGAAGAACTTATTGAGATAACGAGGACCCAGGGTACGCAGCCCCCAGAACTCAACAAAGACACAGGACACAAGTGCCAGCACCAGAGGCACATTGATATCAGTATTAGCTCCCCTCAGTAAGGGTACTAAGATTGATTCCCCCTCTTTGTTAAGCTCCTTGATCCCTATACTCATAAAACCAGGGACTAAGGAAAGCCAGGCATTGAAGAGGACAAAGAAGAATATAGTAGCAAGTACGGGAAAGAACTTGCGCCCGTTCTCCTTGCCTGCCACGCTGTCTACAAAATTCCCCAACCCTTCAATGGCGGCCTCCATTACGTTCTGAACCCCACGGGGAACAAGTTTCATCTTGCGTGTGGCAAAAAACATGAGGAGCCCTAGAACAATGATTGTAAGCCATGCACCCAGCATGGTGTTTGTGATAGGAAAGCCGCCTACGGCCCGACCTTCCTCAATATGGCCGCCGATGCTCCAGAGGGCCTCAGGGTAAAGCACGACTTCCGGCTTGCCGGTTCCAAAGAAAAGGCGCCCTATTAAAAATAGGCCGCCCACAAAGAGAGCTATTATTATGATCCGGGGCCACTTGCCTAACCGGCCCCAAAGTTTTCCTATCGCCACTATCGTCCTTTAATCTTTGTTGTTCTTATCCAGCCCCAGCGTCGCCTGCAACATGCGATAAGTTCCATAGAAGGCGGTGAACAACCCTAACCCCAACCCCAGCAGCGTGAACAGAGGTTCCTTTTCATACTTCCCATCCAGCCACACCCCCAGATAAACTCCCCCTCCTATGCACACAGCTATATAGAAACCAACTCCTGTAATCCTTATCGCCGCCGCCCAACGCTCCAAAGTCAAAACCTCAAGTAGTATATCATACCACCCAACCCCATGCAATATTTACCCATACAACGCTACTATTTTATCTAACACAATATAATCAGCAGAATTCTATTCCATCAGAGCCGTCATCTGTCGAGAACAGTTTTACGAAATCCCCATCGAAATCCTCCAGAAAATCATGGAGGCTCAGTACATCGTTTGAATCTACTGTTTCGATTTCATGCAGTCTTGTTAGATCATCGGCGGAAAAGTCGCTTATCAATTTTGCGGTCTGCCCCTTCTCCAGGATCGCAGCCACCAGACCTTCGTTTTCACATATGGGGCAATAGACGCTGAGGAACCAGAGATCGCTGTGACGCCCAAGGACCTGTACGTTATCTCCCTCATAGAGCGCACCACAAACTCTGCAGCTTACAGCGCTCATAATGTGCCTGATGAAATGTTCGTGCATCGTTCTTAAACTCGATCAGGGATCAGGATTTCTCAAGATCATCCAGGTTTAATGTGTCTATAATATCCTTGAATGGGGCCAATTTCCTTAACTCGTCCTCGCTTATGTCAACCTCGCCCCCTTCTTTAGTCGAAAGCACGATACCGGCAGTATCAAGCACCGAGTCCTCAACAAATATCGGCACTTCCACCCTGACGGCCAGGGCGATGGCATCGCTGGGACGGGCGTCTATCTGCTTACTTTTGCCATCGACTACGAGGTTGATGTTAGCGTAAAACGTATCGTTGCGCAAAGCGGTCACAACAATCGATTCAACCCTTGCTCCCAGACATTCGATTATCGAGCGCAGCAGGTCGTGGGTCAGCGGACGGGGCATTTCTCCCCCCTGGACTCCGATCATTATCGATTCCGCTTCTGATATGCCGATCCAGATGGGAAGATGTCTGTCTCCATCTTTTTCCTTCAATATCACCACGCGCTGGGTGCTCATCAGGCCCATGCGAATGCTGGCAACTTGCATCTCGATCATTGGGAACCTCCCATTCAGGCATCTAGCCTTTGCTAATTTTAACCTTGCCCATCCACCTGTGTCAATGTGAAATCACTCGAGCAAAGCAATATGGCATCTGCAGCTATTTATAGGTCATGGCATAAAAGACTTCTTTCGGTCGAATCCGAGTAACCCCCGCTTTAACCTGATAGCCTGCCGACCTCTGTGACACTCAGTT
>CAYGXY010000025.1:0-8733 GCA_964354045.1 uncultured Dehalococcoidales bacterium | reverse complement strand
TTGTACATCATGTCCATCTGTACAGCCTGTGCCGCCGGGGACAGCCAGTACTTTCTCAGCCTGAGCCATTTCTCGGCATCCCTCTCTGAGAAGCGGGCCAGCTCCTTGGCGGTCCTGGTCTGGTCTGGGTCGTATTTCTCGCTGTAGATGGCAAGACAGTTCTCTTTGTCCTTGAACACAGCGCCGTCTGCAACCAGATGCTGTTCCAGCCTGCAGCCGTACTCCCACATCTCCGGGAAGTCACGCCATAGCGGCGTGTAGTACATTGGCAGCTGGATTGTGGCGTGAGTGTTGCCGCGGAAACCCGGCGCAGCGATCTCCTCTGTCGCCAGACATCCGCCGATCTCATGCCTTCTCTCGAAGATTCCTACGCTCAGATTAGCGTACTTGATGAGGTACATAGCAAGGAACAGCGCTTTGTTACCTCCTCCTACTATTACAACATCAAACGTCTCTTCAGCCATTATTACCTCCTTGATTTTTTATGTAGCAGGCTTAGCTTAGAGTGTTAGAACTTGATTACGCTACTAATTACCTCTTCCTTCATGAAGTGAAGGTCTGTGTGACACACTCCTGTAGCTACAAGCTTTACGAGTATCTCATTTGCTTGAGGCTCATCGAGTGTAACATCCTCAATCTTCAATGGGTCACCGGCCTCATATAAAACAGCAGTCTGTATTGGTTCAGCTCCTTTCAGTTTATTTTTGTGTGATGTCTGGACTTTCCAGTACACCCTCTTTCTTGAGATTCTTTATATCATTGTCGCTCATATGCAGAAGTTCGCGACAGATCTCATCCGTGTGTTGTCCAAGTAATGGAGCGGGTTTGCTGGGTACCGCAGGTGTTGCAGATAGTTTCAAAGCTACGTTCGGATATAATCGTTTCCCTACAATGGGATGCTCCAATTCTACCAGAGCCTTGTCGTGCAGGATTTGAGGATCTTTCATAGTATCTGGTGCTCGTTGCACTACTCCTGCTGGCACACCAGCTTTTTGCAGAATTTCCATAACTTCCCAAGCATCACGAGGGAATGTCCATTCTACCACCTGTTTATCAAGCTCGTCAACATTTTTTATTCGACTTAAAAGGTCTGAAAATCTAGGGTCTTCAGCCCATTCCGGGTGTCCTGTTACCTTGGTAAAACTATGCCATTCTTCATCGGTGAAGACGCTTATCGCAACCCAGTTATCCATGCCTGTGCAGGGGTATGCGCCGTGTGGTGCGGCATATGAACAGCGATTCCCTTTAGGCTGCGGTATGCGCTTATTTATTGTATAGTCGAGAAATGATTCGCCGATAAGGGAAGCAGCTACCTCTGTCTGTGCCATATCGATATACTGTCCCTTGCCGGTGCGTCGTTTGTAGTCGAGGGCTGCCATTATCGCTATCGCGCATTGTTTACTTGCCATATGGTCCGGCAGGGGTGAGTTGGAGCCGACTGGATAAGGATCGTCAGGATGCTTCCAGATGGAGAGCATGCCGGAGCCTGCCGACAGCATCGGGCCGTATGCCGGGTAATCGCTATGCGGCCCGCCTCCGCCGAATCCCTGGCTGCTTAAATATATGATATCCGGCTTAATCTTGCGCACCGACTCGTAATCAAATCCCAGGTTCTTCGCTACCCCGCCGCGCTGGTTCTCCGCAAAGACGTCCGCTATTTTAATGAGTTTCTTTAAGAGATCTTTGCCCTTTGCGGTCTGCAGGTCTAAGCCTATGCTGAGCTTGTTGCGGTTGGTTTCATTAAAGCCGGCGCTGCTGTTCTTCTCCGCTGCGATGGTTCTCACGAAGTCGAGATTCTTGCTCGATTCGATCTTAATAACTTTCGCGCCCAACTCTGCCAGCAATCTGATACCGTCAGGTACGGCCACGCCGGTGCCGAAGTCGAGTGCAATTATTCCTTGTAAAGCAGTTCGTGCCATCTTCATATCCTCCCTATATAACTCCAGCACTCCTGAGGATTACCAGGTCCTCTTTCGAGAGCCCCAGCTCCTTGCAATATATTTCCTCGTTATGCTGTCCTAGAAGAGGGGCACAAAATCTGATTTGTGGCTGAGTTTCCGTCCATTTATAGGGCGGGCCCGGATAGAGCCCTTCGCCGATAACCGGATGCTTGACCTTGATGAAGAATTTCCTGGCACTGGCATCCGGGCTGTTTATAAAAGTAGGGATATCGTATATCGGTGCGATGGGGATTCCCTCTTGGAATCCCTTTTCCCAAATTTCCATCTGAGTGAACTGCGTGGTGAAGTCAAGCATGATGGCGAAAAGGTCTTGGGAGTTGCCTATGCGATAGATGAAGTTTTCCCAATCCGGCAGGAGCAGCACTTCGGGGCTTCCGAGCGTTCTTACGAGGGCTTGCCATTGCTGTGGCGTCAGCGCTATTACCCGGATGTAGCCGTCCTTGGTCGGGTATACCGGGTAAATAGAGTCACCGAGGCGTGACTCAGGCCAAGGCAGCGGCCCACCGGGTGTAAGGGAATGAGAATAAATAGGCACAGACCAGGGGTATAATCCTGTACGGGCTACTTCGTGCACCGATACATCTATCTTCTGTCCGCTGCCTATGGCAGTCCGGGTATATAACGCCGCTATTATCTCAACATCGGCTATCATCGATGCGGCGTCGTAGGCTGGCATGCCCGGCAGCAGGGTTGGCGCCTTGCCTGGATAGCCGCTTGTGATCATCACGCCGCTCATGGCGAAATCGACGATGTTAGAGCCTTTGTAATTCTTATACGGGCCGTCGGTGCCGAATTCGGTGAAACTGGCCATAACTATGTTCGGATTGATCTTTTTCAGGGACTCATATCCAAGTCCAAGGCTGTCCATATAGTCAGGGCCGTAGTTCTCTACCAATACATCGGCCTTTGCGATAAGCTTCTTGAGGAGATTTCTCCCCTCCTCGGTTTCGATATTGAGGGTGATGCCGCGCTTGCTTGCATTGCGGTATATGAAAAAGAAACTTTTTTCTGGATCAGGGTCGTCATTTAGGAAAGGAGGAATTGAACGCCCGGGGTCTCCCTGCGGGCTCTCAATCTTAATTACGTCTGCGCCGAGGTCTGCCAATAATCTTGTGCAGTAAGCCCCTTTGCTGTCGGTTAGATCTAATATTCGATATCCAGTTAGCGCGCCTTCCTGATGGTGCGTCACCGTATCACCTCTCTCGTGCTTTAGATACCGGTTTGAAATAATTAATATCTAGGATGTTACCCTTCCGTTCATCCTCTCTGAACACGGCTTTAACTCTCATGCCAACCTTTATCTTATCCAGGTCGACCTCTCCGAGCATATGCACAAAGCCTGTATCGGCTCCATCTAATTTAATGATTCCATAGGCAACCGGGAGTTGCTTCTTGAGGATGTCCTTTACCGCATCGCGCGGTACGCGCAGGACGGTAAAGGTCAGAAGCTTACCTTCCGGGCTGACCTCGACCCATTTATCGAGCTTGGAGAAGCACTCCTTGCATGTGGATCTGGGGGGTACATAGACCTTATTACATTTGGCACACTTTAACCCCATGATCTTCTTGTTATCACGGAGCTCTTTGAGAAACCTGCTTCCGGTTCTTCCCGCCTCGAAGCGGTAGTTAAACATTAACTGGCCTGCAAAGATAACGGGCGTCGTTGGCTGTGCTGGTTTTGTAGTCATCATTTTTTCTCCTCGATGATGCGGAAGTACATGATGTCCTCATATCCACGGCCGCGCCCCTGTTCGCGCCATACAGCTTTTACCCTCATGCCAAGGTGCAGTTTTGCCAGGTCCTTCTCTTCCAGCCAGTGCATGATGTAAGGGCCCTTATCAAACTGTATGTTGGCGAGCGGCCGCTCGGAAAATGCAAACTGGCCTGTGCGGTTATCGAAGATCGGCATGCCGGCCTTGGTGAACTGTACCACTGTGCCTTCGTCTCCGATCTCCTCCCATTCATCTTTGATCTCGGTGAAGCAGTAGCCGCACATCGCTTCCGGCGGGAATAACAGCTTTTTGCATTTGGGGCATCTGATACCCCAAATCCTCTTGTTTGCCTTCATCTCTATAAAGAGACTGCCGGTGTATGGTCCCATGGACCACTTATACGGTATCTTCGAGACTATATCTACGCCGATCAATTCTTCTTTTTGCTCGTCTGCCATGTTATTCTCCTTGCCTTATAGCGATCGCTTCAATAGAACGAGCGTCGTCCAGTTCGTGCCTCCCAGACCGGAAGATAATGTCGTTTTGACATCCTTGGTGACCTGATGCTCTCCCGCGTCTCCGCGGATTTGCAGGGCGGCCTCGGCGATACGCAGCATGGCTGTGGCGCCGATGGCGTTGGTGGCCAGCACGCCGCCGGACGGGTTGACTGGAACATCGCCCTCTATCTCAGTTATGCCGCTCTCTATCATCTTCAAGCCCTTGTTATGCTCGGCCAGGAAAAAGTGCTCGTAAAGGTACAGCTCTTCCCAACTGCTGGGCTCATAGAGCTCAAAGCAATCGATATCTTTTGCGGGGTTGGTAATGCCGTTGCGCTTATATAGTCGTTTCGCTGCGATCTGCTGTGATTTCTCCTCATCGCCGCCAAAGACTATCTCACTCTGTAATTCGTGAACGGTCTCGTGGTCCGCTACCCATACCGGCTTCTTGGAGATCTTCTTGGCCACTTTCTCAGATGCAACGATCAGCGCGCAGGCGCCGCATGATTGCGGGCAGAAGTCGAGAAGGCGAAGAGGCCAGATAAGTATCGGTGATTTCGCTACATCGTCTATGGATTTAAGGCCTAGCCGCAGGTGCGCGTATGGGTTGCGGCAGGCATTTTTATCCGCCTTTAATCGCACCATGCCGGCATGCTCAAGCGTGGCGCCGGTGTTTTTCATATATTGAACGGCAGCCTGCGCAAAAGCGCCGATGGCTCCTTGTACAAATTCTCGCAACTCACCCGGTGCAGCAGCGCACAGTGTGCCCATCGAGTTTCCGCGTTCTTGTTTTTGATGTCCTATGGTGAGGACTACATCGAACATACCGGAAGCTACCATGTTGAATGCGGCTATTGCGCCAGTAGAGCCGACGGTGCCGCCGGTATGTAATTTCATTCCAGATTTCATGTATCCGCCGGTGCCGTCGACGAGTAAACAGTCTCCTAAGTAAAAATTATCAAATCCATCGATGCTGTTTGTCAGAACCGCTTGTACCTTATTTATATCGATCTGGGCGTCGTCGAGGGCCGCTCTCACCGCTTCATTGATCATCTCTGCATCGTTGACCTCAGGCCGTCTGGCCGCCTGGGTCGATCGACCTACACCTACTATCGCCACTCTAGTGGCCATGTCTTACATACCTCCGAATTAACTGTTGCTCAGGATCATTACAGTCTGCAGTTGACCGCAGATACCCGTTGTGCCGTGGGCAAGGGCCACTTTCGCATCCGGCACCTGCCTTGCGCCGGCCTGGTTTCGCAGCTGGAGTACTGTCTCGACAACCCGGGTCATCCCTGCGACCTCTGTAGGATTGCCGGACAGGCAGCCGCCTGATGGGTTGACCGGTAACTTGCCTCCCATCTTGGTGACGCCGCTGTCGATCATTTTCCCGCCGCCGCCGCGCTCACAGAGGCCGAGCCCCTCCATCCACATCAATTCTTCGTAGGAGAACTTCTCGGAAATTTCTGCTATATCTATCTCTTTTAAGGGATTGGTAATGCCTGCCATTTTATAAGCTCGTTTTGCCGCTTTTGTCAGGGCCTTGCACTCGGCCAGATCGCGGTCTCCAAGATAATGAGCTTCATAGCAATTGCTGACGCCTGTTATCCAAATTGGCTTCTTGCAAAGTTTCTTTGCTTTTTCTTCCCGTGCCATAATCATGACGCAGGCCCCGTCGGAGACCGGCTTGGTATCCAACTCACGAATAGGGTCGGCCAGCATCTTTGAGTTGAGCACATCCTTGACGGTGAGGCTCATGGGAGCTTGCGCATAGGGATTATTCTTAGCGTTACCACGGTTTTTCACTACTACCTTTGCACATTGCTCCGGGGTGATCTTATATTTATTCATATATCGGGTGGCTTGAAGAGCTGCAGCTGTGAGGAAATCCAATCCGAGCACCCGCATCATTACGGGCTCGAAGGCGAGGTTCGTGACCAGGCTTGGGGAGGTCATCGATTCCTTGCAGTGGGTGACGACGATGACGGTGTCATGTTCGCCTGAAAGAATATGCATCATGGCGTAGAACACCGCGTTGATGCCGTCCGACGCGACCTTCTCTTCACTGCGGAAGTGCGTTCCCAAAAAAGACGCGACATTGAGGCTCGATATAGTTCTGCCGTCCCAGTAGTCCTGTGAACAGCTCACCGCCGCATCGATGCCGCTGCCGTCGTTGACATATTTTAAACCGGTGTCCTGGAGGACTTGCTTAATGGCCTCGTAGGCCATCTCTCCTTCTTTTACCTCGGCTCTGTTGGGATGATATTTGGTCTGTGCTACAGCCACTATCCCTATTCTTTCAGACATAAAATATCCCTCTTAAGTAAATATCTTCGGTCACTGCTTATACATCTTTGGTTAGATGTTTCAGAAGCCGAACTCGGCGGCCTTTTCCCATTTCTGCACAAAGACGCGAAATATATTTTAATACTTTTTCCCGCAAAATGGGAGCCCGCACTAGGCATATTCTTAAAAGTCGATGCGGGCTCCCGTTATTTTATTCGTATGTTCTAAGTTTACTTACCGAGATAAGTTTTAGTAAATTTTTCCATTTCGGCGGTAGGTTTCCACCATTTCTTAATGCCGAGGTCTTCAGCGACCCTGTTGGCTGCAAGGTATCCCGGCCCGCCGAGCAGTGTGCCTCCCGGGTAGGATGAGGCGCCGCACAAGTAGAGACCGGGTACAGGTGTCTTATGTGCCGAGCAATCCGGATTCGGGCGGTTGGTAAGCATCTGGGTCGGGATATAGTCGCCGTGCTTGATGGAGCCCTTTCTCATGTTAGGGAAGCGAGCCTCGATATCCTCCGGCGTCTCCCCGTTTGTCTTCATAATATTATTATTCTTCGTAAAGCCTGGGGCTACCTTCTCCCACTTTTCCAGTATCGCCTGGTTGAGCTCAGGCTCGCGCTTGGCCCATCCGCCATCGATCTTGTACGGTGCGTGCATCTGGAAGAAGGACACATGCCTGCCCGGCCATCTGGTGAGGTGCGGATCGAAAGTGGTCTCGCAGGTGGCATGGCCGCAGAAGTTTTTCAAATCGATCTTACCCGCGACTACATTGTCCCAGTGCGCCAGCAACTGGTCTTCGCCCTCCACGCCGAAGATCGTCATAAAGGCATCGTTGACCCATGGGTCATAGCCTCTGACCGGTTTGCCAGCCTTATCCAGTTTCTTATAGACCGGTGGCTGCATAGAAGCTACATGCAGGGTATGGAAGCTCCACTTGTCCCAGACCCAACCCTTGAATGATTCGGCCAGCCTTCCAGGCAGGTTCTTCTCGCCGATAAAGTCGAGGAAGGTAGTCTGCGGGTCAAGGCTGGAGATGACCACCTTGGCTTTGAGCGTGCGGCCTTCAGCCAGCTCGACGCCAATGGCCTTGCCGTTCTGCATGATAATCTTCTTGGCCTCCGCGGCTTCGAGGACGAGGCCGCCGTTTTCCACTATGACCCGTTCGAAGGCGCCGGCCAGCTTGTGCGAGCTGCCGTAGCAGTAGCACTTGTTAATGCCTCGGGCCATCTGCAGGGCCACATACCAGCCCATGCCGCTCTCGCGCGGGTCACAGCCCCACATGCAGGTCATGTATAGGAGCAGGGCGCGTATCTTATCGTTCTCGAAGTGCTCGTTGATAATATCGAGCGGAGCTATCTCCATCATCTCAAGCATTTCCTTGCCGGGTTCGGTCTTTTCGAGAATAATCTGCGAGTCGATGGGGGAAATGGCCGGCAGGTAGGTGCAGGGGGCCAGTATCTCATCAGTGATCCTGCGCCATTTGCGAATCATATGGCCGTAGGTGTTGGCGTCCTTCTGCGAGTATTTGCTCATGGAGTCCTTGGTGTCTGCTACCATGTTGGACATCAGGAGCGAACCGCCGTCAGCGAAGACCATCGCCGTCTGAGAGTTCGGCTTGACCCAGCTGATGGCGTGTTTATCGAGGTTGAAGTCCTTGAGCGCGGGCATGAAATCGACCATCATGTGGTAGATGATATGCACGTTGGAGTAGTAGCACGGGAAGAGGATCTCCTCCGTGCTGAGGCCGCCGCCTACTTCCCATCTGCGCTCGACGAGGCAGACCTTCATACCTGCTTTAGCAAGGTAGGCGGCGCAGATCAGCCCGTTGGGGCCGCCGCCGATGATGATGGCGTCCCATTCGCTTACCTGTGGGAACTCTTGAAATGGTCCGGTTATTCTGGTGTTGATATCGGTTGACATTGTTTACGCCCTCCTTTATTTGTCCGTCCGTATTTTATTTACTTATCCTGCCCTGACCGGGCACGGCTGAGATTTTGCCCTTCTCAGGGATATAATAAGGTGACGGGTACCACCATTTGCCCGGCTCAGCTATACCATCCTCGATCAAGATATGCATAAGGTTATAGGGGATAGCCATGAGGCACAGGCCTCCGGGGTGACCGGATGTCTGGTGGCAGACATAGAGTCCTTCTATTGGTGTGCGATAGCGTCCCATACCGGCACCGATTATAGGGCTGTTAGCGAACAGCTGGTCGTCGCAATGGCGTCTGCCGCACCATGTGCCTCCGATGAGGCTGCGGTTGCGGTGTATCAT
>CAYGXY010000024.1:0-2676 GCA_964354045.1 uncultured Dehalococcoidales bacterium | reverse complement strand
TTACGCGATTGGTTGTGGAGTCGCTGGAGGCAGATGGATTCAAGGTTTTAACTCATCGTGATGTCCCCTGCAATGACGGTGGCATCTCGCTGGGCCAGGCGGTTATTGCAAACTTCGTGCTTTCGGGATAGCATAATCGTGGTGATATTAAAGTCTGAATAAGTTATGTAAAGATTATTAGCTATGTGTCTTGCAGTTCCCTTATTGATAAAATCGATTAACGGTAAGGACGCCGATGCGGAGATTGGCGGCGTGTCTCGTCCCGTCAGCCTCTGGCTTACCCCGGAAGCAAAGGTCGGCGACTACGTTCTGGTGCACACTGGCTATGCCATCAGCGTTCTGAACAAGGCGGAGGCCGAGGAGACCTTACGTCTGCTTGGCGAGATCGCCGCTATGGGTGTGGTCGAGGATTGAAGTACATCGATGAGTTCCGCCGCTCCGATCTGGCGAAGGGCCTGGTCTCCCGCATCGCTCAGCGTTCCAGGACCAATGTGCGATTCATGGAGTTTTGCGGCGGCCATACAGTAGCTATATTCAAGTATGGTATCCGCCAGCTTCTGCCGCCTAGCATCGAGATGGTGTCCGGCCCCGGTTGTCCAGTATGTGTCACCTCGAACTCCGATATCGATAAATGCATCGCATTTGCTCAATTGCCCGGGGTCATAGTGGCCACCTTCGGCGATATGCTCAAGGTGCCCGGCAGCCGCTCCAGCCTGCAGCGCGCGAAGGCCGAGGGTGCTGATGTGCGCATGGTGTACTCCGCGCTGGATGCGCTGGGCATGGCGCGTGATAACCCCGATAAGTTTGTAGTATTCCTCGGCATCGGTTTTGAGACTACTGCGCCGACCATTGCTGCGTCCATCCTTCAGGCGCAGGAACAGAAGATCAAGAATTACTTCGTGTTCTCCATGCACAAGCTCACTCCTCCCGTGGTCAAGGCCGTACTCGACGCGGGCGAGGTCAAGATCGGCGGTATCGTGTGCCCGGGGCATGTCAGCGTCATCACCGGCTCTCAGGCCTGGGAATTTGTTGCAAAGGACTACGGCATCCCGTGCGTCGTCTCCGGCTTCGAGCCCCTCGATATACTTCAGTGCATTTCTATGCTGGTGGAGCAGGTCGAGGGCGGCCGCTCCGAGGTTGAGATCGCCTACAGCCGCGGCGTGTGCCATGAGGGTAACGTCGAGGCGCAGAAGCTGATGCATCGCGTCTTCCAGCCCTCCCCTGCCGAGTGGCGCGGCATAGGCCAGGTACCCGGCAGCGGACTGAAGCTGAGGGAGAAATATGCCCGCTTCGACGCGGAACGCGTCTTTAAGATAGAACCCGGCGAGTCGTTTGAACCTGAAGGGTGTATCTGCGGCGAGGTCCTGCGCGGTGTGAAAACGCCGCACGATTGCGCTCTTTTCAACGGCACCTGTACTCCGCAATCCCCTGTGGGCCCGTGCATGGTGTCCTCCGAGGGCACCTGCGCCGCGTATTATTTATATGGCGGTGACGAGCGTGGCTGAGCAAGACAGGATCCTGCTGGCGCACGGCAGCGGCGGCAAGATGGCCCACGAGCTGATCACCAAAAGCTTCATTCGCGAGCTGAGCAATCCGCTGCTATCTAAGATGGACGATTCGGCGGTAGTGTCCTTCAGCGGCAAGCTCGCATTTACCACCGATAGCTATGTGGTGAGCCCGATATTCTTCCCCGGCGGGGATATCGGCAGGCTGGCGGTGTGCGGCACCGTGAACGATCTGGCTATGTCCGGCGCCAGGCCGCTCTATCTGAGCCTGGCTTTCATCATCGAGGAGGGCTTGCCTTACGCTGATTTGAAAAAGGTAGTCGCGTCGGTGAAGGCGGCGGTCGGCGAGGCGGGCGTTCAGATAGTGACCGGCGATACGAAGGTCGTGAATCGCGGGAGCGCGGACAAGCTGTTCATTAACACCTCCGGCATCGGCATAATACATGATGGAGTGAAAATATCGGGTTCAAATGCCAGGCCTGGGGACATTGTAATACTGAGCGGCACCATCGGCGATCACGGGGTGGCGGTACTCAGCAAGCGGGAGGGACTCAGCTTTTCGACAAAGCTCAAGAGCGATTGCGCCCCCCTCGGCGGCCTGGTTGCCGATATGCTGGAAGCGAGCCGCGATATCAATTGTATGCGCGATCCGACTCGCGGCGGACTGGCGACTACTCTGAATGAGATAGCCCAGCAGTCGAATGTCGGCATTCGAATCGATGAAGAGGCGATACCGGTGCGCGAAGAGGTGCTGGGTGCCTGCGAGATGCTGGGCCTCGATCCGCTCTATATCGCGAACGAGGGCAAGCTGATAGCCATCGTGCCGCCGGCTGATGCCAAGTCTGTGCTGAAAGCTATGAAGAGGCATCCGTACGGCAAGGATGCCTCCGTCATCGGCAAGGTAACGGACGAGAAACCGGGCCGTGTTGTTATGAATACCATGATCGGGTCATCGCGCATCGTGGATATGCTCACCGGCGACCCGCTGCCGAGGATATGTTAGAGATTTGTAGTGTCATCATCCTTCCGCGGAAGGATGATCCAGACGTAGGGGCAATCCCCTGTGGTTGCCCAATAACGGGCAGACACATGGGTCTGCCCCTACACGAACCGCCCGTATCGCGGTTTTTAAATGTTTTGATATCGATGTCGTTATTACGAGGGCAGGCAC
>CAYGXY010000023.1:0-6781 GCA_964354045.1 uncultured Dehalococcoidales bacterium | reverse complement strand
GCATAAGAAGGAATCCAACCGATATAGGTTACCGACGCTGAATGTGCTGCAATATCGTTCATGATATTCTTATCAATCAGGGGTCCTGCAAGTACCAGTTCAACGCCAGTCAGATCTGCTAGTGCCTTAATGATATCAGTGATTCCCCGATCATTGAGTAAATACCCTGCATAAAAAATGGAAAATATTCCCCCCGGCCGATGAATTTCATGGCTGACCGGAAGTTTTTGATCTTCCGGTGTATTGTAGATATAGATAAGGTTCTTTACCTTTGCACCATGAATTTCTTCAAGGCGGGATTCATCAACTAAAATAAGCAAATCAGCGCAATTAATTCCCCAAATCTCTAAGGATCTTACACCTTGTTTTAAAAATTTTAACACGGGTAAAAAATGCCCCTCCTGGATATTATCTGCATAAAAATCGAAAATTGTATACACAAACTGGCATTTGATGAAATGCTTTATGAATAGTACAGGTAGTAAGGTGTCAAAATCACAGGCATGCACAATATCCGGCTTTTCCTTGAGCAAAAAATACGTTACATACATCCACCAGACCGGGTAAAAAAAAACTGCTCCAAATTTATCCAGAGGGGCATGGAAAAAAAATTGTTTTAATGTGTATCCTTTTGGATCGGGGTTTAATACACTTCCCCTTCGGTTCCAGAGTAATAATGTTACCTGGTATTTTTCTTCAGAGAGAGCTTTGCAATACTTATTAACTCCCGGATCAGTTTCACGCCCCCGAAGAATAAGTACTCGTGGATTATCCATGATGGCAATTTCTCACTTCTTTAATTTTTTGCGTCCATGATAATTAATGGTATAGTGTCATTTTTACAGGTATTTTTTTATGTATATTTGATACAATAATCCCATAATACAGGTTCTGGAGAATTCCCTCAATCATGAGATGGAATAAAAATGCACTGGTATGATGAAGGAGTTGACAGTGCATGTCCCTCCATACCGCCCCTGTGCTGGTAGCGACGGTGACGTATTACCAGTTCGGGGGCTATCGTATTTGGGGGAGCCATAGCGGCGGGGGTGAAACATCCTTGAGCGTTTAGCTTGTTATGGAGCATTTCTACCCGCTGCTATTTTTTTTAATCTTAAATAACCCTCTCCAGAATCCAAGAGTAAAACTGCTATGCTCCAGAAGGAAAATAACAGGGATAGAGAATACATACCGTACATCTTTTTCTTTGACAGAAAAATACAGGCCGGTAAGAAATAACAGTGCACCATAGAATATCATAAACGCGAGGAATATAAGGGGCGTTATTATTAATGAAACAAAAAGAATTATCAAAAATACCGGGGGGATAATCTGGATATCCCATAACCTGCTCTGTGCTCTTCCAATCCCGTACTGATACATCCTTTTTGAGAAATCTTTCACTCCCCGGTGATGGTTATGGAAAATGATTGCAGATGGCGTGTAGAGTAATTTACCCAAAGGTAAAAGTTTTTTATTGAGTTTGGTGTCTTCAGCAGTTCCGAGGGTCACATCAAACCCTTTGACAAAAAGAAGATCTTTTTTACGATAGATACTGTTACAACCACTGATACTGTTGACAAAATGTTTCTCTTTGAAAAATCTGCCTTGAACAGAATTGGCACTTCCTAAAAAAGTTCCAAATGCCAGGTTTACTGATTTTTCCCAGAATCCATTATCAATATTAATTATTCCCCCTCCGACGCCTACAATTCCTTCACGGAGCTCAATTATTAAATGCTCAAGCCAGTCATTTTTTGGAATGCAGTCCGCATCGGTAAAAGCAATGAAATCACCCTGTGCATGTTCCAGCCCGACCTGGTTGGCGCCTGCTCTGGTGTGGTACTCTTCATAGAAGATTTTAACAGGATATTTTTGTGCAATACTCACGGTTTCATCGGTTGAATGGCCATCGACAACAATGACTTCACAGGGCATTGTGGATTGTGAAAAAACTGCCGCTAAACACTGCCCTATCTTTTTTGCCTCATTTTTCACCGGTATTATTACGGATATTTTTTCCATTCGTGTCCAACCAGAAGGTTATTTGTACACTAAATACGCTTCATCCATGTAATCGGCGATTCACTCTGACGATTCCAGGTCAGGTACCAGAAAAAATGGCAATCACGGCTATACTCAAGTATGAATTGATTTCGCTCCTGAAAAATGCAGCGCCTGTTTCCTGTGTTCAGGGATTTTTTTAGGAGCCGTTTTTAAAAAAAAACGCTATTATTTGCTCTGGAGAATTCCTTTTATCAGGGTATGAATTAAAAAGCACTGGTACGGTGAAGGAGGGGACAGTACCTGTCCCCCCATACCCCCCCTGCGCATATCGCGATGGAGACATATTACCTGTTCAGGAGGTATCGCATTTTTTAGGTGAGCATAAAGCGGTGGGGGTGAAGCCCCTGTTGAGCGATTAGCTTGTTATTGAGCATTTCTTCAAAGTCCAATTATTTTTTATTTATTCGAATGCTCTTTCACAATCACAATCACCGCATTCAGGATGAGGGCTGAAACTCCCATCAACAATCCCAGGAATAAAAATATTTCACTTATCATCGACAAGACAAACGGAAACTTGGATGTCAGATAATATTCAGAAAATGCAAAATAGCCAGCAACAATACCCACAAAAACCAGAATAAGCCCGGATATTCCAAACGCAGGGAGTGGTCTTAAACAGCTGATCAGGATAATGATATCATACAGTACCGATACTCCGTGAGATAACGGATTCTGGGTCGAAGTATCCTGTATATCATAGCGCACGTTGATGGGTACTTCTACGAGCGTGAGTTTCTTGTTGCTGATCTGGATGAGAATCTCAGAACCCGCAGACATTCCCTGACCGTTGATACTGATAACGCTGATGGCTTTTTTACCATATGCACGAAATCCGCTCTGGGTGTCTGTTCCTTTTTTCACTCCTGCTGTCGCTGTTGCAGTATCAAGCACTCTCATACCCACTTTCCGGTAATGCGGGATCTTATTGGCTGTTTTATCCAGGAATCGTGACCCGTTCACTACATCTGCGCCATGCAGCAAAGGTTCAAGAACTTTTTCAATGTCTGCAGGATTATGCTGTCCGTCAGCGTCCAGGATGACCAGCGCATCGCAATTGAGATCCCGTGCGGTGGAAAAGATAGTCTGTAATGCCGCCCCGTATCCCCGGTTCTCCGAGTGCTGTACGACATATGCTCCCATCTGTTGGGAAATAGGTGCTGTTGCATCAGTCGAGCCATCATCAACAACAATAACCAAATCAACATACGATTTTATCAGGGGAATATTTTTTGCAAGAAACGTCTCTTCGTTGAATGCCGGGAGTGCAGCGATGACCGTAGGGGAATAATCCCATCCGATTTTTGGCAGGTTGCCGGGATGGTCGGTGATGGCAACCTCTTTTATTGAGAGATTTTTTAAAAGAGATTGTTTGATGAGGTTCTGGTGAAAACGAGTCTTTTCAAACGGGAAATCAAGATGCTCTAAAACCTTACGGCTGAACGCCATAAACCCGGAAAGGGGATCAGTAGGTATGAGATCAGGAGGAGTATCAGCAGGAAGTTGCAGCATTAGTTGTTTAATTTTTTGTTTTACGGGTGCAGTTCCGGTTTTATCGAGATACCGGGATCCGATAACAAGGTCAGCCTGATCATCGAACACCAATCCCGCAAGGCGGGGGATCTCCCGGGGATCGTGATGACCATCCGCATCGAGTACCACCGCTACGGTGCAACCTGTTTCAAGGGCATGCCGAAGACCGAGAAGAATTGCATACGCTTTTCCGGTTGTATGTTCGAGCTGGATTACTTCAGCACCGGCTAATTTTGCTACTTCAGCAGTGCGATCTGAAGATCCATCATCAACAACAATAACCCGGTCAGCGTACTGCTTTGTGCACAGCACAAGGGAACCGATGACTATTTCATCATTATATGCAGGAAATACTGCACAAAGGCCTTTTCTTGGGAGGTATTCAGCGCCAGGATCATTGAGAGAAACTTCAACCAGGCGCGGATTATACGATAAAGAGGTGCTTATTTTCCCTGATTGCTGATCCGGTAAAATGGTAGATGATTGGGCTGAGGTCATGGTAATCTGAATATTTTTTCCTACTCAAGGTGATTGGTCGTTCTATGATATCAACCTGAAGAACTATTGTGTATTTTTCGTTGTATTAAATCTTATTTTCATCCAGACGAATCTAAAGATACATTTAATAAATAATAAAGTCTGGCAATGCCAAGATGCATTGCAGAGATTCTTCCCTGGGTTTTTTTGTTCCGGAAACAGGAACATATATTCAGATATGAGGCCAGAGTCTCTTATGCAGGAATCCGGATGAGAAAACAACAGATCGCAATTATCGCCCTCGTGGTGTGGCTTACGATCGTGTCACTCTTCATGCTTTTAAGGCAGCCGATCGATTTTAAGGTCCTCATTGTCCTGTGGTTCATGGGGATCCTCGTCATCATGGCGCTGATAGAGCCGCAATATGTCAAGCCGGGTTACCTGCGGTACACCAGGTATTTCACAGCAGCGGGGATAGTAATATTCGTTCTGATTGTCGCTCTCAAAGTACTGGAAATCCTTGGATTGGAAATTGTTTTTACATGAAATTCCTGCTGCCTTGTGATCTTCTTTATCCTCTTGGCATGCGGTGAGGATGGAGACCTCTTTTGTCTATGCTTTTTAGCCCCCGCTCTTTTTTGCCGGAGGGAATGACGGGATCTTTTTGTTCTTATAAAAAACACCGGGTAATCCGGCACATAAAAACAACAACAGCTCTTGAGCAACAGCCATGATCCGATTCAGTTCATACCCGAACCTGAAAATCGTCCTCTCTTCAAAGGACATCCGCCTTGGGGCCTCTCCGAGGCACGGCGGGCAGAATTTTTTGATTTTTTTAGTCATCGGTCCGCCACACAAAGGAGCCCCATCTGGTACGGCAGCATTCCTTGTACCAGGTTGATAGCGTGCTAACAGTCCCCTCATCATAGCTGAATACTACGATTTTCTGGCTCTGGAGAAATGTTTTTTAAAAAAACCTAAACGCTCACGGGGATCTCACCCCTGCCACTTCGGCTCCGCCCGATTGCGATACCTCCAGAAACGGTAATACAACTCTTGAACAGGTACTACGTCATCATCGCGATCAGCGCAGGGCGGTAAGGGGGGACAGGCACTGTCCCCTTCTTCATAATGCTTGTGCTTTTACTATCAATGTCCGAAAAAGGAATTCTCCAGAGCCCGGTTTGCATAGCGAATGCTTGATAAAAAAACGAATGCACAGGGGTTTCGCCTCGCATGCCTGAGGCTTCCCTGAAATGCGATAAACCCCGAGATTCTACATCACTCTCTCTCCATACGCAACAGGGAAGGATAGGCACTGTCCTCGCCTTATTATCCGGGTAATTTTTAATAATTTCTTAAAAAAGCAAGGAATTTTCCAGAGCAAAAAACAGCACAACCGATTTGGTCCCGATAATGCAAAACATCAAGGATACCACGCACATAGTTCTTATGGAAGGAAAAAAAACTAAAAAAACTAACACTCAGGATGTCATGTACTGAAGGATGTTTACAAGCCTTTGTAATAGTATGTGTCGATCATTATGGTGAAAGGAACTACGGGATGGCCATAAGTATGAGGGAGACAAATGAAGATTAGAATGCCGGACAAGTACTCCATTGCTGCAATTCTCCTTGAGGCAGTGGCGGGGGTGCTTATTGCGCTCGCCCTTGTTACCAACACCGGGGAGAGCACAACGGTTGCGTTGGTGATTGCCGGCATGATCTGCGCAATAACAGGAATTTTTACCCTGACGTTTTCGGGGGATGAACCTGTTAATCTACGACTTATCGGGATCCTGCCTGCACAGGGTTCTATTAATCTCGGCCGAATAATGCATCATTTTGGTATCCATGGGAAAGCGCATTTTCTCCCTCCCCGAGTTACCGGAGAAACCCGGGTCATGCAGTTCAACCCGAGCTCGACTGAGAAGGTACATATAGGATCGGCTCCAGGCTCCTTTCGGGAAACAGGCCCCCCGGGACTTGTTACCACCCCCTCCTCCGACCTGTTGATTCAGGACCTCAAAAAGAAAAATGCTCTGGTAATTCCGGATAACGAGGAAAATATCACCCAGCTCCTCCGTGAAACAATCGAAGATGTTTTAAAACTGGCTCCGCGGGTTTCTGCCCGATGGAGCAGCAGCACCGTTACCCTCACGTTTAACGATTATCCGTCTATTTACGGGTGTAAAGTCATTGCGCGAAGTTCCCCGGATTATTGTGCTATGAATCCGTGCCCGATGTGCAGCCTCTGCGGTGCACTGATTGCTGAAGGTAAAGACAAGGTAGTCACGCTTGACCAGTGCTCACCAGGCCTCTCATCAAAAGACGCCACCGCGGTCTTTTCACTCGTGCCCTGATGGTGACGGTTCCTGATACTACCCTTACGGGCTGTTCACCCACAGATGGAGGTTCCGGTAGCTTGCATTGATACGATCGCTACCGGTCACCTCAGAACCCAAGACGCTCTCGTTGAATAACAGGAACTCCACCCGGTTGTACCCGGGTTTGATCACGAACAGGTTAAAGGGGATTATCTTCGTCTCGTTATGGGCAAGGGTGAGTGAAAGCCGGTCATTGGGATCCATCTCCACAATAGTTGAACTATTTGTTACATTATCAAATTCCGTGCGCAGCGCCCATGTCTCGATCGTATAGGTCATAGTGCGGTACTCATGGTTTCCCAAACCAATGTACATCG
>CAYGXY010000022.1:0-3503 GCA_964354045.1 uncultured Dehalococcoidales bacterium | reverse complement strand
ACGCAGTGCCGCTCGCCGGTGCGCAGAAGCTCGCTGAGTTCATGAAGGAATTCAAGAAAAACAATTCATAGACGATAACGTTCGATTTGGAATGGTAGGGGCATCCTTCCGCGGAAGGATGCCCCTACGTGTTTTTAAGGGACGTTGGTTCGCATAGACTGTTTGTTACCATGATGCTAGAATAAGGAACGATAATTGGCTATCTTGAAGAATTATGAGTAATACGAACGTCCGGGTGCGATATGCTCCCAGCCCGACCGGGTTCCCGCATATCGGGAATATACGTACCGCTTTGTTCAACTGGCTGTTCGCTAGGCACAGCGGCGGCAAGTTCATCGTCCGCATTGAAGATACCGACCAGTCGCGCAAGGTTGAAGGGGCGCTGGAGGCGATACTGGACAGCCTGAATTGGCTGGGGCTTGATTGGGACGAAGGCCCTGGGGTCAGTGGCGAGTACGGATCGTATATCCAGTCGGAGCGCCTTGAGTTATATCGAAAGTATGTTCAGCAACTGCTGGAGAACGGCAGCGCTTATAAATGCTACTGCTCCTCGGAGCGACTTGAGCGCATGCGGGCCGAGATGTCGGAGCGCAAGGAATCAGCGCGCAGCTATGACCGTCACTGCCGGAATCTTACCGATAAAGAACGAACCGACTTCGAGTCTAATGGCGTCGCATCGGTTATACGTTTAAAGGTGCCGATTGAGGGGCAGACAACATTCCACGACCTGATACGCGGCGATATCACTTTCAGCAACAGCGAGCTTGACGACCTGGTGCTGTTTAAGTCGGATGGCTACCCGACATATCATTTGGCCAACATCGTCGACGACCATCTTATGCAGATCACGCATGTCATGCGGGCCGACGAGTGGCTGTCGTCTACGCCTCGGCATGTTCTGCTCTACAAGGCGTTCGGCTGGGAGCCGCCGCTGTTTGCGCACCTGCCCATGATCCTGGGGCCGGACAAGTCGAAGCTAAGCAAACGCCACGGCGCTACGGCGCTGGTGGAGTATCGCGACAGGGGGTACCTGCCGGAGGCTACGCTGAACTTCCTGGCATTGCTGGGCTGGGCGCTGGATGATAAGACCGAGATCATGAGCCGCGATGAGCTGATTAAGAATTTCACTATCGAGCATATATCTAAGACGGCGGCCGTGTTCAGTCAGGACAAGCTCATATGGATGAACGGCATGTATATACGCGAGTTTAACGATGCTGATTTCATCACACGCGCGCTGCCGTTCCTCGACAGGGATTTGCCCGGGTCGGTAGCACGCCCCCTGTCGAAAGATTACCTGATGCAGATAGCCCCCCTCATGCGGGAGCGGGTCAAGGTCTTTGGGGGGACACCCGCCCTCGGCGGAGTAGCTGCGGAGGAGGGAATCGCGGAGCAGGCAGGATTCTTTTTTGATGACGATTTGAAATATGATACGAATATGCTGCTAATCAAGGGGATGGATAAGCAGAAGGCGGCGTCGGCATTGCGTGCGGCCAAAGAACGCTTGGCAGGATGTGCCTTCGAGCATGATGTGCTTGAGAGCACGTTGCGTCCTCTCGCGGATGAACTCGGTATCAAGGCCGGCATGCTCTTCGGGGCTGTACGTATCGCGGTGACGGGACGGACCGCTGCGCCGCCGCTGTTCCAGACGATGGCGGTTCTGGGCCGTGGCAGGTGCATGAGGCGTATTGACAGTGCGATTGCAAGGCTGCAAAGCGTTTGACATAAAAATCGGACTGATTTAATCTATATGTGGGTGATGATATGAACTGTATGTTCTGCATGTATGAAAAAGATGGAAATGAATGCACTCTGAAGGGCGCTATCAGCCCGGAGGTGCGTGCCAAAGGGTGCGAGTCGTTTATGGATAAGCCCTGGGGCGTCAGCGAGGTTGGCGGATGCTGCGGCATGGTTGGCCTGCCTTTTGCCGATTCCGAGAAGCTCTATGACAAAGCTAATGAGTCCGCCGAAGAAGAGGTGTCCTTCCGGTGCCGGAAGGACCAGGGGAATCGGGGGTGTCCCCCGACTCCAACTTCCCCCAAGATTGGGGGTTAGGGGGTTGATCCGAGATTAGCCCCTCTTTAATTCGATGTTTGGCTGTGAAAGTTGCTGCTATTTGAGCGATGAGGGGAAGTGCCTCGTTCGCAAGGTGATGAGCGATAGTCGGCGCGAGCAGGGGTGCGAGTCGTTCATAGATAAGGAATTCCAGCCTCAGGTGTCAGGCTGCTGCGGTATATACAACATGCCAAATGGAACATCCTCTGATGATACCGATGCTGAGCTTTGCCAAGAGCCATAGCTTGCGGTATAATATCCACGCACGCTGGGGAATCGTCTAGTGGTAGGACAACAGACTCTGGATCTGTGAGCCCAGGTTCGAATCCTGGTTCCCCAGCCAAATTGTTTTAGTGGTTCAAGTGCTTCACAACGACGCTATTGGATTATCTTGATTTGTCATACCGGAGGCTTGAATTGACTGAAAAGAAAACCTCAAATAATTCATCGGTTTCAAAGGATACGCCTGAGGAACAGCCGCAGGCGCCTTTCGAATTCAAGACCAGCAAAGAAGTGCTTTTTCTCAAAGAGGTAGTCGAGCGCAGCCTGCCTCCTAATACAAGATTCTTAACTACCATTCCATACAAGAACCTGACGGTTTTTGTGATAGCTACCGATTCCAAGATGATAATGGTTGACGACGGGTTCCTGCCTCTGGGCGTGGTAATACTCAATGTAGGTAAATCCAAGGGCCTTTTGCTTACGCGTGAGGAATATGAGGTTCCGTACGAGTTTTCAGGCAGTGAGGTTTATGCAAGGTACGGCATATCGGATATGTACAGGATGTCGGAACTAAACGGTTTGAGGTTACTGGGTGTTGGCCAACCATACAGGGGCCCGATGCTGACGGGACACGGAGATGCTAAAAGCGATATTCATTCTATAGAGGGTGTGCCGGTGTCGGAATTGGTCAATTACCTGGTAGGGCTAATTGCGAAAAGGTACGGTCTTGTATTGCGGAAGCTGCTGGCGACAAGCTGCAATTCCAGGACCGGGGCGCTGGGAGAGGTGGCTATACCGGTTTTTTATGCACAGGACGATGTGAGGCCTTTCTCTAATTTGGATAAGAGGACTACCGCGAGAGGAAGTGGGTCGGTCGATCTTTTTGTAACCTGGGGAGATAGATGGATGGCCAAGTTCCCGGGACGGGAACCGGTCAGATACCAGCCGAAGGCTGAAGATGTTGATTCTCATCCGCCGCTGACGAGGGAAGAAATAAAGTTTTTAATACAGAAGGATGCCGAGGACAGCGAGAAGGCGCAGGCTGAGGAGGCTTTGAAGTCTGCAGAAGTGCCTCAAGAATTGGATAGATCCAGGATTATTGCGGATTATCTGGCGCTGGTGAAAGCAAGCTTTGTATCTCTGGGACAGAGGGTTACGCGGAGGCCTCAAACTGATTCCTCTGTGCCCCTGTTTACAACATATGAAGTTCCGAAGTCGATTGATGA
>CAYGXY010000021.1:0-4150 GCA_964354045.1 uncultured Dehalococcoidales bacterium | reverse complement strand
TTAGGAGGATTTTGAAGATGGGGGACACCCCCATGTCCCCCGGTCCTTCCGCGGAAGGGCGCTTCTTTTTCAACGATCTCAATTATTTTATAATATGTTTCAGGAGGGTAAAATGTTGGAACCGGAAGTTAAGGCCAGTATCGTATATGCGGCGAATGAATGGGCTTCGTTCATCATAAAGCAGGAGAAGCCGGGTAACTCTCAGAAAGCCTTTGAAGGCTACATAAAATCGTTCGAAAAAATGTACGGTGCTCTTGTTTCTACGGTTGCACCCGGCGGGCAATAAGCGCTCGCTGTCTGCAACTCGAGGCAGTTTTCTAACATCACGTGCTGAATAGGCCGGATTGCATTGTGCTCCGAGTTGTTTTTCCTTGACAGTTGCAAGGGGTAATATGATATAGTTTATTGTCGGGCTGTGAACGATTCGTAGGAAAACTATATAGAGGATTTGTGTAAATGGCAGATATTAATGAATTGATCGAAGGGATGCTCGACGGTAAAGAGCAAGCCCTGGCGCGTTTGATCACTCTGATCGAGAGAGAGGCACCTGAAGTACCATCGATAATGTCTAAGATATATACCAAGCTTGGCAAATCCTATGTTGTGGGGGTAACAGGGCCACCGGGCGGCGGCAAAAGCAGCCTGGTCGACCGTATTACCGCTAAGATGCGGGCGGAAGATAAATCTGTGGGAATCATCGCATGCGACCCTTCGAGCCCTTTCTCCGGCGGCGCGGTGCTTGGGGACCGCATAAGGATGCAGCAGCACTATCTGGATAAAGAGGTATTCATTCGCAGCATGGCCACAAGGGGAAGTCGCGGCGGCCTCTCGCCCACCACTAAAGAAGTCATTAAGCTGATGGATGCCTTCGGCAAGAACTATGTGCTGGTGGAGACAGTAGGCGTCGGGCAGACCGAGCTGGATATTATGGATGCGGCGGACACCGTGATCGTAGTCCTCGTCCCTGAGGCGGGAGATGCGATACAGGCTATGAAGGCTGGCATCCTCGAGATCGCTGATATATTTGTAGTAAACAAGGCGGATCGCGAAGGTGCGGAGACCGTTGCCGACGATTTAAGACAGATGCTGCGCCTCAATCCCAAACATGAGTGGTGGGAGGTGCCGGTGCTGACCACCCAGGCAGTGAACGATGTCGGCATAGATGAGCTTTACACGCAGATCAAGAACCATCACAAAGCACTTGAGGATAGTGGCCGGATGGCTGTGCGACGTCAGGAGCAGCACCGGGCTGAGTTTCTGGAGGTTGTGGAGCGAACCATCCGCGAGAGGATACTGGCACTGATCCGCAAGGATAAATCCCTCACTGCGGCCTTAGAGAAGGTGAAGAAGGGGAATATAGACCCGTATACCGCAACCGATGAGCTTCTAGACAGCAAGACGCTCCTCAATACATGGCGCGCTGTGACCGAGAAGAAGGGCTAATCGGGCGGGGTTCCCCGGATCAGCTTGCGTTATGGATCTTTTTTCTGAGCTTGAACGTATCTTCCACCCCCGCGGGGTGGCGATTATTGGTGCCTCCAACCGCCCGGGCAACCTGGGAGGGTTCTTCCTGGGGGGCTTCCTGCAACAGGGCTTTGACCGCGATCGATTATATGCGGTGCATCCCAAGGAGAAAGAGGTCGCCGGCGTCGCGTCCTATCCTGCCGTGCATGCTATTCCTCATGACGTCGATCTGGCGTTGGTATTTTCCCCGCGCGACTCCGTGAAGGACGTCGTTAAAAATTGCGTCGCCAAGGGTGTAAAAGGCGTGATCATCTGCACCTCGGGATTTGCCGAGAACGGCGCAGATGGCTTAAAGCTGCAGGGAGAGATCGCCGGGATCGCACGCGCTGGCGGCACCCGCGTTATCGGCCCCAACTGCGTGGGAATCTACTGCCCGGAGAGCAAGCTCATTAACTACGCTGGCTGGATGCCCCAGGAGAGCGGCCCAGTGGGCATGTTCTCCCACAGCGGCTCGATGACGGTCTCCATGCCGGTCGCAGCCTCCCTCATGGGGGTACATTTCAGCAAAGTTATAAGCTGCGGCAACGAGTGCGACCTGAATGCCGCGGATTTTCTGGAGTACTTCGGACGCGATGCGAATACGGGCATCATAATCGGCTATATAGAGAGCATAAAGGACGGACGCCGTTTCTTCCATATCGCCAGGGAGGTATCGAAAGAGAAACCAATTCTGCTGTGGAAGGGGGGTACCAGCGACGCCGGCTGCCGTTCGGCGGCTTCTCACACAGGGGCTCTCGCAGTCAAGGCTCAGGTCTGGGACGCCGTGTGCAAGCAGGCCGGCATCATAAAAGTCGACAGTGAAGATGACATGCTGGACTGCCTCCAGGCGTTCTACTACCTGCCGCGACCTCGCGGCAACCGCGTCGCCGTCGTGTCGGCCACCGGTGGGCTGGGGGTGGCCATGGCTGATGCCTGCATAGACTACGGGCTGGAGGTGGCGACCCTGTCGCAGAGCACGCGCCGCCGGCTGCGGGAAATCGTTCCAACCGTGGGCACCTGCCTCGATAATCCGGTGGACATCGGCATGATGTCGTCCTTCAATCTGCAGATGGGCATCGATACGGTCAAGACTCTGGTGCAGGACGAGGGCGTGGACATGATAATCAAGACCGTGGGCACTTCGAACCTGGAACTGGTGAACAGGGAGTTTGAGGCGCTGTCGGGCTTCGACAAGCCGATGATCTATATATTCAGCCGCGCGATGATGGTGCTCTTGAAGGAACTGAAGCCGGTGCCGGGCGTGGCCATATACAGCACCGGGCGCAAAGCGGTTCAGGTCATGAGCAAGATGCTCGACTACGAGCGCTATCGCTCGGGCAAATAAGGTCAGGTCGCATGTATTTGCATTTTATTTAAATTCTGTTATCATTTGTTTTTAATCCAGGGCTCTTAAGTTAAGGAGACTGATGGACGTTATCGCAGAGCTGGATCGGATATTCAACCCGCGCGGCATAGCGATCATAGGTGCTTCCAACAGGCCCGGCAACCTGGGCTACTTCTTCTTGAGTGGCTTCATCCAGCACGGCTTCGATAAGCACAGGATATGTGTAGTACATCCGACTGAAACGAAAGTCGACGGTGTAATGGCGTATCCCACCGCATGCGATGTCCCGTTCGACGTAGATCTGGCTATAGTATTCGCCCCGCGTGATGCAATGCCGAGTGTAGTCAGCGATTGCACGGTAAAAGGGATTAAGGGAATAGTCATATGTACTTCAGGTTTTGGAGAGAGCGGCGCGGAGGGCATGAAGCTGCAGGAGGAGATCACGAGAATCGCGCGCAGGGGCGGCTCAAGGATAATAGGCCCTAACTGCGTGGGAATATTCTGCCCCGAAACAGGGCTGACTAATTTTGCCGGCATCATGCCTAAGAAGAGCGGTTCAGCGGGGATGTTCTCACACAGCGGTGGGATGAGCATTTCTTTCCCCATTGCAGCCTCGGGACTGGGCATACATTTTAATAAGTCCGTGAGCTACGGCAACGAGTGTGATCTTAATTCTACGGATTTCTTAGAGTATTTTGGTCACGACGTAAAAACAGAAGTAATTATCGGATATGTTGAAGGCGTTTCCGACGGGCGGCGTTTTTTAGATGTGGCAAAGCGCGTCTCAAAAAAGAAGCCCGTTATCCTGTGGAAAGGCGGCGCGAGCTATGTAGGATCGCGTTCTGCGGCTTCCCATACCGGAGCCCTGACCGGCTCGCCGCAGGTCTGGGATGCGGTCTTTAAACAGACCGGCATGATAAAGGTCGATAGCGAGGACGAGATGCTGGACTGCCTTCAGGCCTTCAGCTATCTGCCACTGCCGCAGGGGAACAGGGTAGGCATCCTGTCCTCGACGGGGGGCATGGGGGTAGCCATTGCTGATGCCTGCGTTGATTACGGACTGGAAGTGGCCAGACTATCGGAAACTACTCTTGCGAGGCTGAGGCGAGTTGTTTCATCAGTAGGAACGTGTATAAACAATCCTATTGATATCGGGATGGCATCTTCTTTTGATATCAAGGTGAGCGCTAAAGCTATCGAAGCGTTGGCGGAAGACGATCAGGTGGATGTGATATTTAAAGCTATCGGTGGCTCTAATCAGGATTATATACGCACTGAAGTAGAGGCCTTGAAGGGATTTGG
>CAYGXY010000020.1:0-2539 GCA_964354045.1 uncultured Dehalococcoidales bacterium | reverse complement strand
ATTTGCGAAGCGGCCGACAGCGGAAAGCTAATGAAGAGGCTTCCTGATTCCGTCGTTATCGGTGAAATCGTCAAGCGTAAATCGAACGAAGAACGCATCAGAATCGTCTAGGAGGTAGTCCTTGCGCGCGATCGTAAGCGTCTCGGATAAAAAAGGCATCGTTGAATTTGTCAAAGGCCTTATCGAACTAAAGGTGGAAATATTCAGCACAGGCGGTACCAAGAAGGCGCTGGTGGACGCCGACCTCCCGGTGCACAGCGTCAGCGATATCACCGGATTCCCCGAGATCCTCGACGGGCGCGTCAAGACACTGCATCCCATGATCCACGGCGGCATACTGGCGCGACGCGACCTGAAAGACCATATGTCACAGCTTAAAGAGAAGAATATCACGCCCATCGATATGGTCGTCGTTAATCTCTATCCCTTCGTCCAGACTGTATCGAAAGCGGACGTAACCCTGACCGACGCGCTGGAGAACATCGACATCGGCGGGCCAACGATGATACGCGCATCGGCCAAGAACTTCCCCGGCGTGATAGTAGTGGTCGACCCGGCGGACTACACGCTGATACTGGAGAAATTGCGCGCCGGAGACATAAGTATCGACGAGAGGAAACGGTTGGCGCAGAAGGCGTTCCAGCACACAGCAATCTACGACACAGCCATATCAACCTACCTCAGAAACAAAGAGGAGACCTTCCCCGCCGAAATGACCGTCGCCATGCACAAGATACAGAACCTGAGCTACGGCGAGAACCCGCACCAGAAGGCGGCCTTCTACAAAGAGGACATCATCGGCAGTAGCGAGCCGGGCATAGCCAGCGCCGTGCAGCTTTCCGGCAAAGACCTTTCCTACAACAACATTATCGATTTAGACAGCGCGATACGCGCCGCCTGCGATTTCCCCGAGCCCACCATAGCAATAATCAAGCACACCAACCCGTGCGGCCTGGCATCACACACCCGCCTGGCCGAGGCCTATCGCAGGGCGCTCACCGGCGACCCGATATCGGCCTTCGGAGGCATAGTCGCCTCCAATAGAAGGATCGATGAAGACACAGCCATAGAAATATGCAAGACACACTTCGACGCCATGATAGCACCGGGCTACGATAAAGATGCCCTTGAGCTGCTGCAAAAACGCAACATGAGGATTCTAACCATAAAGGATATCATACCAAAACGCACATCCGCTCTGGAGCTGCGGCGCGTGAGCGGAGGCTTTATAGTACAGACAACCGACTGCACCGCGGACGACATACCTATGAAGACGGTAACGAAGCGCGAGCCGACGAAGCAGGAAATCGTAGACCTCACCTTTGCCTGGCGCGCTGTGAAGCTTATCAAATCCAATGCCATCGTGCTGGTGAAGGACAACCAGATACTGGGCATGGGCGCGGGGCAGCCCAGCCGTGTCGACAGCGTGACCATAGCTATCAAAAAGGCCGGCGAGCGCGCGAAAGGCAGCGTGCTCGGCTCGGATGCCTTCTTCCCCTTCCCCGATGGCGTCGAGCTTGCCGGCGAGGCGGGTGTCACCGCCATCATAGAACCGGGCGGCTCCAAGAAGGACAACGAAGCCATCGAAGCGGCGAACAAATACAACATCGCCATGGTCTTCACCGGCATGCGCCACTTCAGACATTAAGATTAAGCAAGAGGTCCCCGTAGGGACGATTCGCGAATCGCCCCTACATGATTGACCCAAGAGTGGGGAATACAGAAGATTGATTTTAACTGTCATCCTGAGGGAGCATGCGACCGAAGGATCTCGTCGAGATTCTGAATCCTTCTCCTGAAGGATTCAGAATGACAGAAACGACGGCTGGATTGCCCGATCAAGTCGGGCAATGACGAGGGAAAGTATGGCAACCGTTGCAGTAGTCATTCCGGTCTACAACGAAGAGAAAGCTCTGCCCGACAGCGTGGCCAGGCTCCGCGACTTTCTATCCCAGAACCTCAAACACCAGTGGCATATCGTGATCGCGGATAACGCTTCTCAAGACAAGACGTGGGAGATAGCCCAGTCGCTCGCGCAGAAGTACCACGACGTGATGCCGATTCATATCGATGAGAAGGGTCGCGGCCGTGCGTTACGCAAAGTGTGGCTTGAAAGCAAGGCGGACATCGTAAGCTACATGGATGTCGATCTCTCAACCGGCCTCGAAGCCTTCCCCAAGCTGGTACAAGCGATAATTGACGGCAGCGATATCGCCATCGGCTCAAGATTGAAACGCGGCGCCAAGACAACGCGCGGTCTCAAACGCGAGTTCACATCGAGATGCTATAACCTTATTATTAAGGCCATGTTCTTTACTACGCTGTCTGACGCCCAGTGCGGGTTCAAAGCGGTAAGCAGGAATTGCGCGCAGAAGATCCTGCCGCTGACCAAGAATAATGAGTGGTTCTTCGATACGGAACTGCTGCTGCTGGCGATGAAGAACGGTTATAAGATATCAGAGGTACCTGTAACGTGGGTTGACGACCCGGACACTACTGTTCACATCCGCAAGACAGCTATCGAGGACTTGAAGGGGCT
>CAYGXY010000019.1:0-4854 GCA_964354045.1 uncultured Dehalococcoidales bacterium | reverse complement strand
CTGAGATAGGTATGATCAAATGTGGCCCTATGGCTACCGGAGATGCAGTAGATCAGGACTTGATAAATGCCAGCTCACAACCGGTGACTATATTACCGGGATCCGCATGCTTTGATATAGCTGAGTCATTTGCCATGATTCGTGGTGGCCATATGGATGCTATTGTAGTCGGCGCCCTCCAGGTCTCAGAGAAAGGAGACTTGGCTGGCTGGAACAATCCGGCAAGAGGACTTTCCATTGGCGTAATCGGCGGATCAATGGACCTATGTGCTAATGCTAAGAGACTTATCGTTGCTATGGAGCATACCACAACTACGGGTGAGCCCAAGGTTCTTAAGAAGTGCACCTACCCCCTTACGGCAAAAGGTAAAGTGAATATGATTATTACCGATTTAGCGGTAATGGAGGTAACTTCCAAAGGGCTGTTGCTAAAAGAGATAGCTCCAGGCATAACCGTTGAGCAATTGCAGTCGGTAACAGAAGCCAAATTGATCATAGCTTCCGATTTAAAGGAGATAGAATTCTAGATATTAATCACTAAATCGATCGATTATTTGGCGAACATAAAAAGGCCTTCAATTGAAGGCCTTTTAGTTTTTATAAGTTTATAAGTGGTGTTATTTTTGTGGTTCGTCCGCTATGGCTAGTGCTACCAACTCTGCTATATCTAGTGGCCTAATCTTTTCGGAAGCCTCTTTAGCCTTGATGGCGTCCTCAAACATTTGTAGGCAGAATGGACACGCGGTAGCGACAACATTAGAATTCGTTTCGAGTGCTTGCTCTGTTCGCATCTCGCTTATTCTGACGCCTGTCTTTTCTTCCATCCACATATGGCCGCCACCGGCGCCGCAGCAGAAACTCTTATTAGCATGTCTTGCCATCTCTTTAAATTGAACACCTGGCAGGGCATTAATTATCGTACGCGGCTCATCATAAATAGAATTGTGGCGGCCCAGGTAACAGCCGTCGTGATAGGTTATAGCTTTATCTAAGTTGTTCTTAAGCTTTAACCTGCCTTGGCTGATGAGTTCGGCGATATATTGAGAGTGGTGGATCACTTCAAACTCTCCACCGAATTGCGGGTATTCGTTCTTCAAACAGTTATAGCCATGAGGACAGGTAACGACGATTCGCTTTACATTATATTTCTTGAAAGTCTCTATGTTCTTCATCGCCTGCATCTGGAACAGATATTCGTTACCTATACGTCGAGCAGGATCGCCACAGCAGCTCTCTTCCTCTCCTAAGATGCCGAAGTTCACATTCGCGGCCTTGAGAATCTTGCCAAAGGCTTTGGATACCTTCATATTCCTATCCTCGAGAGCGGCGGAACAACCTACAAAGTAGACTATTTCAACATTGCTGTCATTAGCAAGAAGTTTCGCTCCTGCGATATCTCCACACCAATCTGTCCTGCAAGCAGTGGTGCCTTTACAGGTATGTCCTCTTTCTTCAATGCATCTTAATGCCATCTCTGCCGTCTCCGGCATCTCAGCCTGATCAAGCACAAGGTTTCGACGCATATCAATTATCTTGTTGATATGCTCAATATACGCAGGGCATGCCTCCTGGCAGGCACCACAAGTCGTGCAATCCCATATAATTTCTTGTGTGATCACACCGCCGATCATTGGTACGCCAGCATCTCTACCCTTGCCCTTAAGTTTATTTCTGAACATACCGAAAATATCTGGCCCAGAATCATACCAGTGCTGTTTTAAATCCTGTATAACCTTCTTGGGAGAAAGCGTTTTACCACTGAGGTATGCCGGGCAGTTGTCCTGGCAGCGGCCGCATCTGGTACAAGCATCCAGGTCCATGAGCTGTTTCCATGTAAAGCCTTCGATCTTGCTTACACCAAATGATTCAGCTTTCTCTAAGTCGACAGGGACAAGAGCACCCTTAGGTTCTAAGGATCGGAAAAACACGTTTACAGGGGTCAAGAGGATATGCTGCAGCCGCGAGCGGTTAACCATAATGTAAAGCAGGAACATGAATGCGGGGAGTGTATGTAAGACCGCTCTGTGCCAGACCAATACCTCGTTATATGATTGTGTGTCAAATGTTGGAAGTATTTTGGAGAAAAGATAGCTAACAGGAGCCCAAGTCGCCCAATCGGTAGGTTGAATTCCGCCAGCTGCAATCCGATATCCTTTGGCCATAAATCCTGTAAGCAAAATTATAAAAACCCATCCGTATATCAGCGTATCATCTGGTTTGGTATCGAGACGGGATGGTTTAGCGATGTATCTGCGATATATGGCTAAAAGGCCACCGATTATTATCATCACTGCGCCGATCTCAGATAGTAGTGAAGCATATAGGAAAACAGCTTGAGGAGGGTTGCTTAACTCTACGGCGTATGAGAAAGGCCTGATTACTTTACCAATGAGGAACAGAGCGGTCCCCCAGAAGATCAGCAGGTGCATTATTCCAGGGTAAGGCTCTTTTATTATCCGCATGTGCGCGAACACTTCGGTTAAAGTGACTTTAAGTCTGGTAAATATCTGATCGAACCGGTTCTCTTTGGTACCTAATCGTAATAGCTGGTAATGGCGGAAAAGGCCGAAGGCAAGTGCTCCGGCAATGACAACGAAGCATATCAGCGTTCCGAGAATTACCGGTTTGTAGATATTTTCTATATATATATTTTGGTTTGTCCAGAAAAGATCACCCAATGCGGTCCCCCTGATTCAACTTCATAACTTCTATAGTAGTTTCTCTAATATCCAACGTATTACTTACTAGTGCTAAATTTCAGGATAGAATGTGAACAGGTGTGAAAATAAGAACACCAAGAACAAAGATCCAGCCGCCGCAAGGAAAAGCGTTACTATCTTGTTATGCTGCTGTTTAATGCCCAGATCGAATAAAATTAATCTTATACCGGCAAAAATGGAATAAAATACTATTCCTAATATTGCTACTTCAATCAAAACAGCTATTACTCTAAGAAAAGTATCCATCTTTCTCACTCATCTCTTTTGTTGAATTGATACTCTACATGACGGACAGTATTCAGTCCATTCAGTGCTGAATACCCCTGCCTTCTCTAATTTGTTTTTTAATATATCGATCATCGACTTAGTCGCATAAGGCTTGCTGCAATTGTGGCAAATCACAAAATCGTTCTCGAATATCGTTTCCTTGAGATCGTTTAACTTGGCGAAATCGAGCACTTTTCTGGATCTTATGCATTTCTCGGGACATATACTTATGCAAATTCCACAGGCAATACATTTATTATGCTGAAATTCCAGCTTAAGATTAGAAGAATCATCGGATATTTGAGTTGATATTGCTCCTGTAGGGCAGCTCTGTGCACAGACGGAGCATCCCGTACAATGTGACTGATCTATATTTACAGTGCCGAATGGTACACATTCATCGGAGAATACACCTTCATCTGAAAGTTGAAGCTTTGTATCTATTTCCTTAATGATGGCAGCCAAGCTGTACATTCCTTCGAAAGTCATAGAACCTGCCATGGAATGGAACGGAGTGTGCCCTAATTCTATTACCATTTTGGTAAATCTATATAGCTCGCTACAAAGGGCAGCATCGTTGCTGTTTGCTTTATTGATATATTCAATACGTTTCTTGTCGATTTGCCAGCGATCGAATAATTGCTGTACGAAGTGAATGGTTTTGCTGAATGATTCTACCGGCATTTTGCTGCTGCAATTTTCTTCGTCATGAATAAGTACTATGCCATCAATCCCCATGTTAAATGCATTTAAAAGAAGCAAAGGTGAAACAATCGCCAGGGACGGCACTTTTACAGTGAACATACTGGGCGAGATTGCTGCGCGACTAATGTCGTCAGCGTTTAAACATGATGCACAGACAATTGCTAATACTCGATTAGGCAGGCTTACATCCTTGGAGAGGAGCCCTTCTATTTCTCTCTCCAACTCAGCTACAGAATACCCCGGATAAGATACTGCTCCGTGAGGGCAAGCGTTGACGCAGGTGCCACATCCAGTGCAAATAGATTTATCGATCTTTAAGGTTCCATCGGAATCTGCTATTGCTCCTACAGGACAAACGCCTACGCATAATTTGCACGAATTTACTAAACAATCATCAGTTAAAATAGAAGGGATAATTTCATATCGGGGTAGTAACGCACCGGGCAAATCCCTTCTAGTGATTTCATGTTGAGACGGTGAGAAATGTGCTCTCAGATTGTCGCGTGAAATATCACCACAGGAGAAAGCTTTTGAAATCTGTGAGCCTAGAAGAAGTTTAACTCTATCTGATACTTCAACATCTGAAAAATCTGAATTAATTTCACTCAGTACATTTACGATTTTAGTGAAGAAAGGATTGAGCTTAGTATCATCGACATCTTGCCAGACTTGAATCTTGCTTTGTATTGCGTTACAAGCGCAAATTACTGAGGGATGTACCTGTGCTTTATCTAACAGAAGCTTTAATTCACGAGGTTCGCAGAGATTATTGCCACGTACTATCTCTAAATCTGGAGCAACATTGTGAATAAAATAGCTTAGCTCTTGCAGAGATATTCTTCTCTCTACAGCCCCATTGCACTCACACAAAATAACTCCGCACTTAGACACTGCAACCTACTTTAAGCTACATCCTTTTAGTAAATACTTGTATCATGAAGGTTTATTCTCTACAGCCGGGGTACCCGCTGGAATATCCGTCTTTACAGCTTCTTCGGTTTTGGGAGGAGCTATCTTAGCAGCAGCGGCAGCCACCTCTTCTGGGGTCTTCTCCGGTAAGGCCTTCATGAACTTCAAACCTAGCAGGAAGAGTAAGCCTACCAGTGTGAAGATACCAAGAGACATTCCCATTTCCACAGGCATGATAGCAAACTGCCCTACT
>CAYGXY010000018.1:0-8187 GCA_964354045.1 uncultured Dehalococcoidales bacterium | reverse complement strand
CTGCCAGGCGATATTGTCCAGGAACCTTACCCTTAACAGGGGATTTAAGCCGTTCCTGTTCCTGATATCATTAATCTGCTCCGTCAGGCGCCATTTATTGATCCAGTTCATTATAAACATAGGTACGTCCCTCTCGATTATGTCGCAATCCTCCAATGGAAATTTGCACAATATACCCCATCGTCGCCGCGCAGTCAAGCCCTCCGGCCCTCACCCGTTGCGGCTGTAGTTCCAGCCCTCATCCTAGCCTTCTCCACTGCGGAGGGAGAGGGTAGTTAAGCAAAAAGATGCAGGAGACTCATCTCCTGCCGGGGTAATAGGGGTGTCCCCTAATCCTTTTCTATTTCCCCCATGATTGGGGGATTAAGGGGGTTGCCTAGCTATCAGCCTGTCATCCTGAGGCACAAAGCCGCCGAAGGATCTCGACGAGATTCTTCGCTACGCTCAGAATGACAGAGTCGAGGTATCCTCAAAAATCTTTAATCGGAACAGAGAAGCCCAGAGGGATCACCCTCTGGCGAGGTCTTAGGGGTGTCCCCTATATTCTTTAAATTCCCCCAAGTCTGGGGGATTAAGGGGGTTGAATAATCAATCCCCCTACTATCATATTCTTGACATAAATCAAAGACTGTCCTATAATCCATTTAGTTGTATAATATGAGTAAGAATAAATGCTCGGCAACGCCGGGCTATTTTTAATACGGAGCATACCGCCACAGTATTACCCGCCGACAGCTGCTTATACGCCTCGGATAAGGGCGTGGCCTTATCTTCCGCCAGAGTGAGTTTATGGGACTGATAAAACAAGAGAATATCCGAAACATTGCCATCATCGCACACGTAGACCACGGCAAGACGACCCTGGTTGACCAGCTGTTCCGCCAGAGCGGCACATTCCGCGATAACCAGATCGTTGCCGAGCGCCTGATGGACTCCATAGACCTGGAGAGGGAGCGCGGCATCACCATCGCATCCAAGAACGGCTCCTTCTCCTACAAAGGGTTCTGGGTCAACATCATCGATACACCGGGGCATGCCGATTTCGGGGGACAGGTGGAGCGGGTGCTGGAGATGGCCGACGGCGTGCTGCTCCTGGTCGATGCCCAGGAAGGCCCTATGCCTCAAACATACTTTGTGCTGAAAAAGGCGCTGGCGCGACACCTGCCGGTTATCGTTGTAATAAACAAGATCGACAAGTCCGCAGCCAGGCCAGAGTGGACCATAAACCAGGTATTCGATCTGTTTGTGAAGCTCGGCGCCCCGGATAAGATACTGGACTTCCCCGTGGTATATGCCTCCGCAAGGGACGGATACGCCTCCGATGAACCTGTAGCAGAGGGGAATTCCATGGCGCCCCTGTACGATAAAATCATCTCGTATATCCCGGCACCCAAGGGGTCCCCGGACGCGCCGCTCCAGATGCACGTGAGCTCTATTGACTATTCGCCATATCTGGGACGGCTGGGAATCGGGAAAATAACGGGTGGATGTCTTAATATAAATAAGGATATCGTTGTGGCGCTCCGCGACGGTTCTTTGGTTCCGACGCGGATCACCAAGCTTTACCGCTTCGAGAGCAATCAGAAGGTTCCGATTGAGGAGGCCGGCGTAGGAGAGATCGTCGCTGTGGCCGGCATGGAGGAGGTTACGGTCGGCGTTACCTACACCGATCCGGAGAACCCGCGTCCGCTGCCACCCGTGGCCATAGACCCGCCGACCCTTTCCATGAATTTTATCCCAAACAGCTCGCCTTTTGCCGGCCGCGAAGGCAGATTTGTAACATCGCGCCACCTGAAGGACAGGCTGTACCGCGAGACGCTGAGCGATGTGGCACTGGAGGTGGAAGATCTGCAGGATGCCCCCGGATTCAAGGTATCCGGCCGCGGCGAGCTGCACCTGTCCATACTTATCGAGCGCATGCGCAGGGAAGGCTACGAGTTCCAGGTGACCAGGCCCCATGTCATCATGAAAAAGTTGGGCGCAAAACTGCTGGAACCGTACGAAGAGCTGATCATCGACGTTGAGAAGCAATACATGGGCACCGTAATCGAAAAACTGGGCTCCAGGAAGGGGCGCATGCTCGAGATGATCCAGGGAGAGGGCATGACGCGCCTTGTGTTCAAGATACCGACCCGCGGCCTGCTCGGTTTCAAGTCGGAATTCATGACGGACACCAAGGGCATGGGCGTGATGAACTACATCTTCTCCGAGTACGGAGAGTATGCCGGTGATATGAAGAACCGCCGTAACGGCGCCATCGTGGCACAAGAAGCGGGTACAACGGTAGCATACGCCCTGTTCCATCTGCAGGACAGGGGCAACCTTTTCATGGGCGCGGGTATAAGCGTATACAGCGGGCAGATCATAGGCGAGCACTGCAGGGAGAACGACCTGGTTGTCAATCCCAGCAAGGGGAAGAAGATGACCAACATGCGGGCCGCCGGCTCCGACGAGAACGTTGTGCTCACGCCTCCAATAGAGATGAGCCTGGAGGACTGCATTACGTTCATCAACGACGATGAATTCGTGGAAATCACCCCCAAGACCATCCGCCTGCGCAAACGGGACAGTATCCTCAAGGGCAAAGTGATCTCGTCCCTACACGATTGATCCAAGATATCAGGACAAGCCAATGCATGCCCCTACGCACAATCAATGGATTCCGGCTTGGAGTTTACCCCGTACTCCGATACGGGGCCGGAATGACCGATTCGAACTCCCCCTAGCCAACTCTTTGGCAAAGAGGGGGTAGCACCGTTCCCAGAGATGCGGGAGACTCATCTCCTGCCAGGGATTTGGGGGTGTCCCCCAAGAGATACGAAAGAGCGAACACACAGGTTCGCCCCTACATATATCGCTGTTGAAAGAGGTGTAGGAGACTTCTCCTGCCGGGGTTATAGGGGTATCCCCTATATTATTAATGTCCCCCAACGTATGGGGGACTGACAGGGGGTTCGGATGTTGTTTCCCCCTTTCAATGGCAAGAGGAAGACGACATACGAGATTCTTCATCATTCCCCGCAAGGATTCAGAATGACAAGCCACAACTTCTGGATTGTCTGATCAAGTCAGACAATGACAGGTCAGAAAAGAGGTGCAGGAGACTCATCTCCTGCCGAGGGTTTGGGGGTGTCCCCCAGATTATTTTTATGTCCCCCAACGTATGGGGGACTGACAGGGGGTTCGGATGTTGTTTCCCCCTTTCATGGGGGACAGCAGGGGGTGACCAATATTTCCTCAAGCTTCTCCAAACGACACCTACTCGGACTTTGACGCTCTTGAATAACGCCATCCCCTCTTATATAATCGCTACAACAATAAAGCACGTCGGTTAGAGGAGGAAATCTCAATAATGATTGAGATGATAGTTGACAGCGTTCGCATGGGCACGGTAAACACGCAGCGCGTCGTAATGCTGAAGGGCAAAGGCGGGCAGCACCGCCTGTCTATCGTATTAAGCGCTGCTGAGGCGGACCCGATAATAACCGGGTTAAAGAAGAGGGCTGAATCCCATCCGGTCGGCTATGATAATGCGGCAAGTGATAAAGCTGGTGCCCTTCCGCTGACCCACGATCTGATGTCGAAGATCATTGAGGCTTACAACGGCAAGGTTAAAATGGCGGTGATCAACACGCTCGGGAAGGACCGCTATTATGCATCACTGGTCATTGCTGCCGGCGGCAACGAGACACATTTCGATTGCCGCACCTCGGATGCTATTGCGCTCGCCGTCAGGTCCAACGCCCCTGTTTTTATCGAAGAGTCGGCACTTGAGTCCGGCAGCGCTCCAGTCAAGACCAAGGAGCGCCCGGAGAGAAATCTGATAACTACGGATGATATCAAATGCCCGGAATGCGGCGCTAAAACGACTATCAGGGCCTCCTCAAAAGGCCTGAACGCCGGCAAAAAATTTCACGTATGCAATAATTATCCTGACTGTAAAGGCAAGGTCTCGATACAATACAAAAGCCACTAGTCCGACTATGATGGACGGGAGGTAACTTAAATGAAGAAAGACACTCAGACCCTTAATCAAGAATGGCAAGAACGGAAGATGCTGATCGAGATACTGAATCAAGGCTCTATGACGGTAAACGAACTCATCTTGAACATCCGCGAACAGCAGAAGAAATTAAGCGTTCTGGGACAAAAGATGCCGTCACATTCCGACAACAATGTCTACATGGATTGGATAAGTGAACTTAAAGATACACACATAGTCATCGATAACGGAGCAAGGCTGTTATTGACGCCGCTGGGGAAGTGGCTGCTGACTTCTACCTGCATCAGCACCTTGAGAGAGAGATATCTTTTCATTAAGAAAATCACATGTGTTTATTGTCATAAAGCAGGTTTCGCCTCTGTACTTATGGTTAAGCCGGATACAGCCTATAAGGATCCGAGAAGCAGGATGTTAATAATGTCTGTAGAATGTCCCAAATGCCGCCTCGCGGAACAAAAGCCATTGACCGAGACCCTTACCGCAAGCCAGTTCCATAATTTATATACTCTGGTCCTTGCCGACTTAAAGAAGAATGTGAGGTTCATGCCCCAGCTCGTCTTGCCGCGCTAGGCCACGCTGATGACAAAAATCGATCTACAAAAGGATTACGGGCGACTTTAGCCAATATCGATTAAAGATAACCAAGTAATATATTTTCGAGTGATATATTTGAATTTGATCAGGGCTGAGGGTTATCTAAAACTCCGCCCTCGCATCGGAACACAAACCGTCCCCTTTGCACTTCCAGCAGGTATAGCCCTTTCTATGTTCAGGATCTTCCCCCCATCCCTGACAACCGGGGCAGATGCTGCGGTTCCTGAAGCGGTCGTCAGCCATACCGGTTCCGCTGCAAGTGGGACATTGCTTAGGCGTCCATTTACCAAGAGGCAGGTGCTTCGGGCCCTCTATCTCCCCTCTGCCTTTGCAATTTGGACAAACTATCATTATAGAATCCTCCCTCTCAGTAATTAGTTATGGCTCTTATTTATTATAATTAAGACAGATTACATTGTACGTACGTGTTTGTCAATCTCAACATCAATAAAGATTAAGTCAACCCCCTTTATCCCCCACTCATGGGGGAGGTTTAGGTTGGGGGACACCCCCAATTCCCCCGCCAGAGGGAGACCCCTCTGGACTTCCCTCTCTTTAACAAAGAGGGGGTTATGGAGAGTTCGCACGCAATACGCCCCTACATTGATAATGTATTATAGAAAAAGGTGCGGGAGAGAAGTCTCCTGCCGGGGGCCGCGGGGATGTCCCCCGATTTTCCTTGGTCCCCCAAAGTATGGGGAACCAACAGGGGGTTTGGATGATGTTTCCCCCGTAGGGGCGAGTTTAAAACTCGCCCTTTCTAGAATGATGCTCGAAAGGTTACGTGCACTATGCTATTATTATTACCAGAGTATGTCGAAGAATATAAAGTCGCTTTAGGATCTGACTTTGTCGAATATTGAAGAGTTTTTAAGAGGCATTTCGCCGGTATTACAGGCTTTCTTAGCAGCCTGCTTCACATGGTCCATGGCCGCCTTAGGGGCGGCCTCAGTATTCGTGGTCAGGGGTATATCCCGCAAGCTGCTCGGCGGGGTGCTCGGCTTTGCGGGCGGGGTCATGATCGCCGTCAGCTTCTGGTCCCTGCTGGCCCCGGCCATCGAGCTGGCGGCAGACGGCAACGTTCCAGCATGGGTTCCAGCCACGGTCGGCTTCCTCGCAGGCGGATTTTTCTTAAGAATCATCGATAAGCTGCTGCCGCACCTTCACCGCGGCATGCCCACAGAGGTTGAGGGCATCAAAACCAGCTGGCGGCGAAATACCCTGTTCATCATGGCCATGACCCTGCACCACATCCCTGAAGGGCTCGCCGTGGGAGTGGCCTTCGGCGCCGCCGCAGCCGGTCTGCCGCATGCTACGCTGGCGGCGGCTATCGTCTTAGCTATCGGTATCGGCATTCAGAACTTTCCGGAGGGGCTTGCAGTATCGGTCCCCCTCAGATGCGATGGCATGTCCCGTCCCAAGAGTTTCTGGTTCGGACAGCTGTCGGCCATTGTCGAGCCGGTGGCCGCTGTCATAGGGGCGGCAAGCGTTATCGTCTCGACGTCAATATTGCCTTACGCACTGGCCTTTGCCGCGGGCGCCATGATATTTATTGTGATAGAGGAGATAATACCTCAGTCTCAGCGCTACGGGAACAAAGACCTGGCCACTTTAACCGCGATGGTCGGATTCGTGATAATGATGATACTCGATGTGGCGTTCAGCTAGCAAATAATCTTGTTTCCATGTTGTCTCACAGAGATTAATTAGCCCCGGACAGCTTTTTGGCGATAGTGGCGACATGCCGGCCCTGAAAACGCGCCATAGCCAGTTCATTCTCACTGGGCATCCGGCTGCCGTCGCCGCCCGCGATCGTGCCGGCGCCATACGGACTGCCGCCCGTCATCTCGCTTATCGTGGTCTGGCGTTGCTCAGAATAAGGTAGCCCTACGATAACCATCCCGTAATGAAGCAAAGTGGTATGGAAGCTGGTAATGGTCGTCTCCTGTCCGCCATGCTGGGTAGCGCTCGATGTAAAAACGCTGCCTACCTTGCCGACGAGGGCGTTCCTGGCCCATAATCCGCCCGTCTGGTCCAAAAAGTTGCGCATCTGGGCGCACATGTTGCCGAACCGCGTCGGCGTGCCGAAGATAATGGCATCCGCGTCGGCCAGGTCGCTGACCCTGGCCACAGGTATATGTTTAAATGTATCTCGCGCCTTCTTTGCTCCTGATTTCTCCAGCACGGCATCCGGTACCAGCTCAGGCACCTGAAGCAGTTCAACCTCAGCACCCTCCACCTCACGGACACCCTCGGCCACCGCCTCAGCCATTTTATATACATGCCCGAACATACTGTAGAAAATGATCTTGACCTTCATCGCCGCCCTCCCTTGCTATTGTCCATCCCGATACAAGATGAGTTTCTAGTACTAGGGATACAATTGATTGCCGTTGTCATCCGAAACGATGATGGCTTTCACCGCACAGCTTTGGGCAGCTGCCAGCAGGGTCTGTTCATCAACTGAGGAAGGATCCAGAATCACAACCTTTCCATCATCGTCAAGGTCAAATGCCGTCGGCGCAATAGCTGCACAGTTGCCTAGGCTTATGCACAAGTCTCTATCCACTGCCACTTTCAACGCATACCTCCCGAAGCCTACATGAATTCACTCAGCAGACGTTCTGCCTGTAAAGGCTCAATCTTCTGTCTCACCAGCGGGCCTTTCTTCAACGCCGATATTTGCTCCTCGAAGCTGGCTGTCTCCTTGCGATAGATCACGCCGATAGGTATGCGATCTCCCCACTCTTGAGCTTTCTCAAATGCTGCCATCTTGTCACTCGAATCATAGTTGGCTTCGTCTTGTAGCTTGTAGACCCTCTCCCTGTACCAGGCATAGGTATTCTTTTTATTGAATGTAGGACATGGCTGAAGTATGTCGATAAAAGCAAAACCCTTGTGTGAAATCCCGGTCTTGATCATGTTAGCGAGATGCTCTATATCCCCCGCGAAACCACGTGCTATAAACCCGGCCCCGGCGGCAATGGCCAGAGCTATGGGATACACAGGCGGCGGTGCCCCCTCCAGAGTGGTCTTGGTGACAAATCCCTGGTCGCTGGTAGGTGAAGCCTGTCCCTTTGTCAGGCCGTAGACCTGGTTATCGTGCACCAGATAGGTGATATCGTGGTTGCGGCGCATGGCATGTATCCAGTGATTCCCGCCTTCGCCATAACCGTCGCCGTCACCGCTGATGGCGATAACGGTCAGCTCCGGATTGGCTATCTTGGCGCCGACAGCCGCCGGCACCGGCCTGCCGTGAAGCCCGTTCAATACATTACATTTTGTGTAGTGCGGCAGCTTTCCCGCCTGGCCGATGCCGGAGACCATAAGCACCTTGTACGGCTCAAGCCGTAAATCGACGAGCGCCTTCTTAACCGCGGCCAGGATACTGAAATCGCCGCAGCCAGGACACCATGAAGGTTTACCTCCAGCGTAATCATTTATTGTTACCATGTTACTTATTCCTCTTCTTCACTTCTTGCACGATATCCGCCGGGATGAACGGGCGCCCATCGTAGTTGAGGATCCTGTCGCTCACTTTTACACATGTCTCGGCCTGGATGAGATGGGAGAGCTGCCCCAATGCGTTG
>CAYGXY010000017.1:0-6569 GCA_964354045.1 uncultured Dehalococcoidales bacterium | reverse complement strand
GCTCATCCATGAATCACCGAATAACGCATCCGTCAAAATTTTCCCGGAATCGGATACCATCACACTATCGGATATCAAATACGTCAAGATCTTCGAATATGTCAAAGGTGCACATATTTCCGGTGAAGGGATTATCGAGGTCCCACTTGTGACAAACACCGGCCGTGCGTTTGTCTACCGGCAGAAAAGTGAGAACGGGGAGTTTGTCGTTCCCTACTCAACCCAGGGAAATCCGTATGATGTGCATGCGACAGGTCTATACCATATTGTAGGTACATCGCGATACATTGCGGTTACGGAAAAAGATGTGACTGAGGGAAAATACGTATCCGGTTAACGGTCATTGCAATGGATTCCGGTGAAAGACCGTGAGAAGTGTCCCATATTACATTTCTTGACAGGCAATTTTGGTTCGGCAGAATTCCTTTTATACGGATATGAAATAAAAAGCACAGGTTGAATGAAGAAGGCGCTTTCTGAAGAACCGCTATTTTTGAATCTCAATCACCGATTGATAATAGGATTCGATATCCAATGTGATGCTATCCCAATCAAACGATTCAGCAGACAATCTGCAGGCATCTCGCATGACAGCATGGTGCTGGAGTGCTTGACTGATCTTGTCAGCAAGATCCTGTGCAGAAAGAGAACAAAGGTATCCGTTATTTTCTGTAATTAAATCACGGATCGCATTTGCCGGATGATCTACCGTTACAACCGGGAGTCCGCATGCCAGTGCTTCGAGCGCGGTGATACCAAATCCTTCCCGTGTGGAGGGCAGTACAAAAATCTTGGAGGATTTTAATTGAGCAAGGAGATCACCATGATTCTGATAAAATTCACATAAATGAATGGTTTTATTAAATTTTTTGTCGTTGATAAGGTTGTGAATTTTTCCATATTCTGGACCTTCCCCGATTATTACTCCACGAATATCCGGGTTTTTACACTGGAGTAAGGTAACCGCGTGTATAAGCAGATCTGCATGTTTTTCTTTGATGAGTCTTCCCACAAAAATAAAATCCCACGATTCAGAAGAGGGAGAGATCGATCGTATCCTGGCGAGATCAATTCCATTGGGAATAATAGTAATTTCATACCGTAACCCCAGATTATTAAGGTTTTTCGCAGTAGTTTTCGAGACAGCTACATTTTCTGAAGTGAGCCGGGCAACCAGTCGCTCAGTCGTTTTCCCAACACATCCTTTCCATCCAAGATATTCATACCAGTAGTCACCCCATATTTCGTGCCAGGTAATTACCAGCGGGATTTTTTTTAATTTTGAAAAAAATTTTGCAGAAAAACAGGAAAAATAGGGAAACTGCTGGCAATCGATGATATCAAATCTTTCCTTCAGTAAGGGGAGGATGAGGTGTGTACTGAAATAGAGGGCCTGCCATAGGGTCCTCCTGCCGCCGAAATAGAGTTTTTGGGCGGGACAGACCCCGTGCAGGAACACACCATCGCGGATAAGAATATCTTCACCGTCCCAGAATTTCATACCGAAAAGATGCACGTGATGCCCGCGACGGGTGAGGCGGGTTGCAAGTTCCCATACGCGTTTTTCCACGCCACCTTTTACGTAGGGGTAGATAACATCGTAGACAAAAGCGATCTTCATCGTGCAGACCTATTCGTGATAATTGTTCTCATTCAGGAGCATCATACTCTGGAACACGGCGAAGAGAAAGATCTGTATTCCGCTTACGATCAATACGAGGGAAAAAATTGCCGTGGAGATTTCGGAAAGAAGACCGAAATCCGTCATGACCCAATGGAGGAAGATATTGAAACCGAGCAGTATTCCTGCAAAGATTGATAAAAATCCCAGAACAAGAAATATTTCCAGACTGTGGTATTTCATCAGGAATTCAATAAACCCCTGCTTCTTCTCATATCCGTGGATGACTGAATAGGTCTTCATCAAGAATCCCGAAAGGACAACCTGAATACCCCCTATCACCAGGATCGCACCAAGAATGAACGTATGAAGATGGGATGATTCAATATCCCCGTTAACGGAAAAAAATGCCATGAGTAAAATCCCGATAATGAAGAATAAAAATCCCGGTACGGCAATAAATGGCAGGGGCTTCATCAGAAGGACAAAACGGATGTGGCGCCAGCCATCGGCAAAACTGTGTAATTTGGAAGGAGTCAGTCGCGGGTAGTAGGAGATTGGCACCTCTTCTATACGCAGTCTTTCTTTTGATGCCATGACAAGCATTTCCGAAGCGAATTCCATTCCTCCTGTAGTAAGAGGCAGCCGGTCAAGGGCCTTGCGGGTGATCGCGCGAAACCCGCTGTGAGTATCAGAATAATGGGTGTGGAAAATGAAGTTGAGCATCAACGTAAGAACCGGGTTTCCGATATACCGGTGAAGCCCATCCATCGAACCCTTATGGATTGTCCCTTTGAACCGGGATCCGATTACAAAATCAGCATCATTCTTCAGAGGGGCGAGCAGGTTTGGGATTTCGAGAAAATCATATGTATTGTCTGCATCACCCATGACAATGAAACGACCCCTGGCGTGTTTGAATCCAGTAAGATAGGCATTTCCGTATCCGCTTCTTTCCGGCCTGACGACCCGCGCACCCAGAGATTTTGCAATTATTCCTGTTTGATCGCTTGACGAGTCAGCAACAATAATCTCTCCGTTGATCGCGTTGTCATGGAACACTTTCTGTATTTTTGTGATGCAGTCTCCAATGGTACGCTCTTCATCAAGAGATGGGAGTATCACTGAAACATCAAGCTCATATCCACTTTCAGAATGTGTATCCATTGTTTGTCCTTAAGGCATTTTTTTCTGAAACGATAAATATAGATGATTTGTCAAGAGACAATATGGTTTCATAGATTCAGATCCACCAAAGGGTAAATAATCAGATTCATAGTATGTTGATATCTTTCCCACTAGTAAGTAAATAAACAGTTTTAGATATATGAGTTGGAATCAAATATACAAAAAAAGAATGCCTTCGGATTCTATGAAGTGATTGGAATTACGTGCTCAATCACAATCAAGGAATTAACAAGAACACTGATAACATACTGGTAAAAACTGTGCATATGCAGTGAAAATGGATGATTAGAACATTGCAATTCGTGTATTCAAGAAAAGGAGGGTGAGCCCCCATGATGAAGGAGATCTCAAAAGATACTGAAAAAAAAATACTTACTCCTTCGGTGTTCACCATTATACTTAATTATAACAATTATTCTGATACCATAGAGACCATTGAATCTGTTTTGTCATTGGAATACGAAAAAAATTCTGTCCTCATTGTAGAGAACAGTTCAGATAAAACAATTATTCGAAAAATCCGAACTCAATTTCCGGATATTGAAATTATTGAAAATAAAAAAAATTTGGGGTATGCAGGAGGAAATAATATTGGTATTCAAAAAGCTATAGAACGTGACGCAGATTACATTTTTTTATTAAACAATGATGTAAAACTCGAAAAAGATGTTCTCAATAAATGCGTTTCAGTTATGGAAGAATTATCCGGTTGTGGGGCATGTCAACCCATCATCGTTCCATTAGGGAACGAGGAAAGAGTCTGGTCCGCAGGTACTCAACTGTATTTTGGATATCCAAGATTATACTTAAAAGAAACAAAACTTCAGAAAAATGGGATAATAACTTCCCCTTTCGGTCTGGTTGGATGTGCCATCCTCTTCAGAAGAACGGCATTGCAGCAAACAGGCCTTTTTGATGAATCCCTTTTTTTATTGCATGAAGAAACTGATTGGTGTATCAGGGCCAAACAATTGAATTTTTCCTTATTAATTATTTCCAATGCCATTGTGTATCACAAGATTTCTACAACGATAGGGATGTTCAGTAAGATATATTTGTATTACATAGGAAGAAACTGGATTTTGGTGGGAAAGAAAAATTTCTCAATTTTTTTCTATTTATATATCCTCATAACTGAATTTTTATTACGGTTCCCGTATTATCTATATCATGTCACAAAAAAAGGTCAGATCGGAATGATAAAATTTTATTTGAAGGGAATTTTTGATGGAATTCTTGGAAAATCCGGTGAAGCCAAACTATAAATGATTGTATAAGGATTATGGACAATTAACTAACAGGTCATGCTCATGCCAAAAGATATTGATGGTGTAAAGATTAAAAAATTACCAACGATTCCCGATGAACGGGGCTGGTTAATGGAAATCCTCCGTTGTGATGATGACATTTATGAAAAATTCGGACAGGTTTATCTCACTACTGCCTATCCAGGTGTAGTGAAAGCCTGGCATTATCACAAAAAACAAACTGATAATTTCACCTGTATACACGGGATGATGAAAGTTGCACTGTATGATGCGAGAAAGGAATCACCAACGTATCGGGAACTGATGGAAATTTTTGTCGGAGAAAAAAATCCGGTTCTTATCAGTGTGCCGCCAGGGATCTACCACGGATTCAAAGGAATCGGTACGGATACAGCATATTTCCTGAGTATCCCCACACTACCGTACAATTACCAAGAACCGGATGAATATCGTATCCCCCCAAATACACCGGAAATCCCTTATGACTGGGGACTTGCACCAGGACTTAAACACGGCTGAGTTCAGGTCTTAGGAATAAAAATGAGGAAAATACTTATCACCGGCGGCGCGGGATTCATTGGGAGCAATTTTATTCTCCATATGGTGAACTCACATCCTGAGGTTGAGATTATTAATCTTGATATCCTAACGTATGCCGGCAATCTCAATAATTTAAAAGAGGTTGATAAACATCCGCGTTATACCTTTATCAAGGGTGATATCTGCGACCCCGAGATTGTCAATGCGATTCTTAACAGGTATAAGGTTGATGCAATAGTCCATTTTGCAGCAGAAAGTCATGTTGATCGATCTATCACAAAGGCTTCGGAATTTGTTCGGACAAATGTTCTTGGAACCCATAATCTCCTCGAATGTGCCCGACATTACCCTATCGAGAAGTTCATCCATATCTCAACCGATGAAGTGTATGGGAGTACCTTAACGGGATCGTTTAAGGAAAAGGATATCCTTTCCGCCTCAAGCCCCTATTCAGCAAGCAAGGCGGGATCAGACCTTCTCGCCCTTGCCTATTTTACGACGTATAAACTTCCTGTCATCATCACACGGTCCACGAATAATTTCGGCCCCTACCAGTATCCTGAAAAGTTAATCCCGCTTTTTGTAACGAATCTTATTGCAGGGGAGAAAGTCCCCATTTATGGGACGGGGAAAAATGTTCGTGACTGGATCCATGTGAGTGATCATTGCCGGGCAATAGAGTTTCTCCTCAATAAGGGTATTTTCGGTGAGATCTACAATATTGGGGGTGGTAACGAAAAGACAAATATCGAAATTACTGAAAAGATTTTAACGTTACTGAAAAAAGATGCATCATGGATTGAATACGTAACCGATCGACCGGGACATGACTTCCGGTATTCGCTTGATTGTTCGAAGCTACGAAAGATGGGGTGGAGCCCACGGTATTCATTTGAAGAAGGCCTGAAGGATACGGTCGACTGGTATATGAGGAACGAATGGTGGTGGAGACCATTAAAGATATAACTCACCAAAAAACCATTCTTTTTGGGGCTCATGGAATGATGGGGCATGCTTTGCAGGAAGTGTTCCCTCATGCACATTTTTTTGGACATCGTAACATTGATATCACAGATGAAGATGCCATAAAGAAATTTATCAAACGGGAGCGTCCGGCTATCGTTATCAATGCAGCGGCATACACCGATGTTGATGGATGTGAGGATAACCGCGTATATGCATTTGCAGTGAATGGAGATGGACCTGGATATATTGCAAACGCCTGTGATCAGGTTGATGCGATTCTTGTTCACGTTAGTACAGACTATCTTTTTGATGGGACCAAGACAGAATATCGTGAGGATGACCGTCCGAACCCGATCAATATATATGGTGAATCAAAGTTGCTTGGGGAGGTTTCCATTGGAAAAAACCTGGAGAATTACCGTATTGTCAGAACTTCCTGGCTCTATGGGAGCTACGGGAAAAATTTTGTCGATACGATTCTAACCTTATCACGGCAGATGCCGGTTGTCAGTGTAGTAAATGATCAGGTTGGAAAGCCTACCTACACGGTTGACCTTGCCAATAAAGTACCGGAGATCCTATCGTGTGATCCCGGAATATATCATATCACCAACGATGGTCAATGCAGCTGGTATGAGTTCGCGAGTGCATTTATTCCAAATGCAACACCCTGTTCAACTGAAGAGTTCCCAAGGAAAGCAAAACGTCCCGCGTATTCAGTTCTGGCAAATACCAAGACACCCCCCCTCCGGCACTGGAAAGAAGCGGTAAAAGAGTATATTCAAAAAAAGGAAAGAACCTGAAATGAAAGGCATTATTCTTGCCGGCGGAACCGGCTCACGATTATTTCCGTTGACTAAAGTGACCAACAAGCACCTGTTGCCCGTTTATGACAAGCCGATGATCTATTATCCGCTTCACACACTTATCAATGCAGGAATAACCGAAATCATGATCGTATCCGGACGCGGACATGCGGGACATTT
>CAYGXY010000016.1:0-4170 GCA_964354045.1 uncultured Dehalococcoidales bacterium | reverse complement strand
GACGGATCAGGGCATCGGGCAATCGACCTGCGTTGGCATCGGCGGAGATCCTCTTATCGGTACCACATTCTTGGATATGCTGGAGTTGTTCGAAAAGGACAAAGAGACAGAACTGGTGATCCTTATCGGAGAGATAGGCGGCGTTGCGGAGCAGGAGGCTGCGAAATTCATTAAAGCGAAAATGTCCAAACCCGTAGTATCCTTTATTTCTGGCAGCAGCGCACCTCCAGGCAAAAGGATGGGGCATGCAGGAGCGATAATCACCGGCAGCTCGGGGACTGCGGCGGAGAAGGTCGCTGCGCTTAAAGATGCTGGAGCACATATTGCGGCAACCCCGGCCGAGATCGGCGCATTAGCTCAGCAGGTTCTAAAAATTTGAAAATACGGGTCACAAATGATGATGGTTTCTACGCCAGGGGGCTATGGGTACTTGCACGGGAACTGAGCAAGGTGGGTGATGTTGTAATTGTAGCCCCTGACCGCGAGCAGAGCGCTGTGAGTAGCTCGATGACGCTGCACCACCCGCTCAGGGTGAGAAAGGTCAGGTCACCGCTTGAGGGAGTGCCCAGCTATTCGGTAGAAGGTACTCCCTCCGACTGTGTGATCTTGGCGTTAGGCCGTCTTCTGACCGATAAGGTCGACCTGGTATTCTCAGGAATAAACGAGGGAGCCAATCTCGGTGATGATGTACTGTTGTCTGGTACTGTGGGCGCTGCTTTGCAAGGGTATTTCAAAGGTATTCCTTCAGTAGCAATATCGGTAGGCGCCATAAAGGATGTGCATTTCGATGTAGCTGCTAAGCTGGCGGGGATTCTGGCTAAACAGATGGGGGATATTCCCAGGGAAGTGCTGCTGAATGTGAACCTGCCTAATCTGCCGTTTGAAAAAATTCAGGGGATAGAGGTTACAAAGCTCGGCCGCAGGAGCTTCGGTGACAAGGTTGTCGAAGGGCACGACGGGAAGAGAGAGTACTACTGGATTGTGAGAGGGGAGCCGCAATGGCAGCCGGAGGAAGGCACCGATGTTAAGGCATTCACTGAGGATAAAATATCCATTACACCGTTATATACAGACCTCACCAGCTCTAAGGCGCTGGCCAAATTAAAGAAACTTCCTCAGGAACTCTTAGATAAGCTCAAATAACTTCGCATCGTATTCTTACTAAATAGTGTCCTCTACTCGACCGCAGGTAATTCCAACGTTTGTTTGGCTTTTGTTTTTGCATGGTGCTTGCCCGCGCGGTGGGCTTTAAGTTCCTTCCTGCTCTGCCAGGAGTCAATCCACACGATAAGCGGCGGCAGCACGAACAGCGTGCTTATCAGGGCGAAGGTGACGTTGATCATGGTCACAACGCCGAAGTCAACCAAGATTGGAAAATCCCTGGCGATCAGCAATGCTCCAAAGCCGCCGATGACGGTGAGGCCGGAGGCCACGATGGCGCGGCCGATCTTGGTCATGGCCGTTACCATAGCTATAAATGGTTCCTCGCCGTTGCCGCGCTCTTCGTAGTAGCGCATCATGAGCAGGATAGTAAATTCCACCCCTATGCCTATGATGAGGGCGCTGAGTGTGGAGGTCGTTGGAGTGTACTTGATATCTAACAGGTACATCACCCCGCTGGACCATCCCAGTATAAGTGCGATAGGTAATGTGGCCATCAGGGCGCGTATTATTCTGAATCTGAATAGGATGAGGAGGCCGCCAAACACCATGCCGATGCCGATGAAGGTCATTTCTATACGGCCGCCGGTGAGCGCGTCCCACATCATTTTGTTTATAACCGGCATGCCGGTAACTATAGCGCTCACGCCGGAAGGTGCTGTTGATATATAGCTCCTTAAAGCTTCGATGAGAGGTTCCGTCTCTTCGCTATTCGTGGCCGAATAGAGGCTGACGATGATGTTAGCTGCTTTGTAATCCTCTGTCATAAGGTTGAGGGAGACCTGCGGGGGCAATGCGGAGAACAGTACTTTAATCTGCTGGGCGTCCTGCGGTATCTGTCCGCCGGCCATACCGTAAACGGTGCCGGCGATGCTGTTTGTGCGAAGGACGGTCTGCGGGTTTTCGCTCATTATCTGCGATTCCAACTGCAGCATCCACTCAAGTATCGCTGGTTCGGTAATGTCATCGGCCTCTATTAGGATATTCGCCGAGAAGAATCCCCCGGATATATCGTCCAGTAGTAACATATCCTGGATTACCGGAACGTTCGGCGAAATGAATTTCAGCTCGTCGGTCTCAGTCTCGATGTGCCCATCTGCGATAACGCCTGCGATTGTAAGGGCTAAAGCGATCGGAAGTATAACAACGCGGCCCTTGATAATATACGGAGCCATCACGTGCAGGGCCTTCTCGACGAAGCCCATACGAACTTTCTCCGCTTTCTTGCTCCTCTTGGCTTTGCTAATCCGAGAGACTAAGGCGGAGCACAGGATAAATACCGCTATTGCCAGCCCGGCTGCGCCGATGATCACGAGCGTGTCCTCGTAATCACTGAAAGTCGGCGTTAGGGTCAGCCCTATTGCTACTATCGCGATATAGGCGGCAAATATGGCTATGATTATAGGGAGACGATAGGATGTATGGCCTTTGCCTTTATTCTTGTGCTTGTTGTCTTCTTTATAGCGGTCGTGGTTGTAAAGTATCGCTAACAGGAAAAACATTGCCAGGACGTAGCTGGCTGCCACGCCGATTATAAGCATTGAGCCGAAGTCCTGGATCATGGGAACCGGTGAGAAGTACAATGCGGCGAATCCGAGACAGGCGGTGATTATGGCCACGCCGATCGCCGGGCCTATGTGAGTCACTGCGTCGATGATGGCCTCTTTCACGGTCTCTCCGCGTCGCGATTCCTCATCGTAGCGGTTATGGAATTGTATGGCGTAGTCCACTCCGAGGCCGATGAGTATGGGGAAGACCGACATGGTCACCATCGTTATCGGGATGCTGAGCACACCCATTATGCCAAAGGTGTAAGTGATAGCGATGAAGACCACCCCTAACGGGAGCCAGCGCCAGGCAAAGAATCCACGGACGATGAAGATAAGGGCCAGGATAAGCAGCATGAGGCCTATCGATACCAGCATCATAGCCTTCATACTGCTCATCATGAGGTCCTGGATCTCGGCCCAGATGGTCGGTGCGCCCGTGACGATGGCGTCAACCCCCTGCAGTCCGGCCTCATCGACCGCCACGTGGGCGGCCTCCACTATATCTGCTTCCTCCTCTGCAGTTAGTCCTCCCGCTAAAGTCACTGCTATCAGTGCGTGCTGTTCATCCGGGAATACGCCTGCAAATTCGGGGCGGATCTGGCTGGTGTTGGGGTCTGTAACTATATAAAGCGCAGTTTGTGTATCGGGGGGAAGCGCAGGTGTTCCGGTCTGCTGGTACATCGCTTGCTTTAAAAAGAAGGCTGGACCTATAGTGCTCAGGACATTCGGGGTGCTGCCCATCTCGTTCTCGATGGTCTCCATCGCGGCTAAGTTCACCGGATCCAGAAGCTGGGCGATGTCATCGCCGGTGATTAAAACGGCGAGTACATTGTCGCTGAAATGGTTGGTAAACCTTGCGTAGTCCTGATATTCGGGAGAATCCTCTGAGATGAATGTAGAGAAGCCGGTCTCCATCTTGAGGTGCTGTGCGCCGAATATCGCCGGGATAATCAGAACAAAGCCAAGAATGATTAATAGAATCCTTTTATTTTCTATGAAGACGCCAAGCCTTCTAAATATTCGTTTCATTACAACCACCTTATGTTAGACAGAATCAATCCATTGGGTTTCATATTCGCTGGACTCGCTTACATAACATCCGCCGATAAGGCAAAACGTCTTAACGTGAATCGACTTACCATCATGCGCACTTGCCGTCGTCTTTAGAGAAGAGCCGATTCCCCTGGTACCTCCAATAGATATACCAGACATGGTAACCGGTATACCAGGATTAACTACAATATTGACATCTCCCAATACAGAGGTTGCGTTTACCTCTGTCACGCCTTCCTCAAGCTCGGCCTTCCTGAAATCTATTTCACAGCCGCCCAGGAATGCAACCGCGGTCACTTTTTTCCCGGGATGCCAGGGCTCTTTGCCGAGCTTTGAGGTGCCGATTATTGCTGTACATCTCATAGATGCCCCTCTCTTTCACCTGTATAACAGATACGCTGATTTG
>CAYGXY010000015.1:0-3308 GCA_964354045.1 uncultured Dehalococcoidales bacterium | reverse complement strand
ATGACCTAAATGAAGTTTAAAATCAATATTCCCGCCAACGCGAAGAAGAAGAGGGAGGTTAGAAGTTTTATGGTCGATGCCCTCTTCTGAAGAAAGAAGGATAATTGTTCTGAAGTGACCCCCCAGTAGACGATCCCAAAGATGACCAATAATGGGGCGATGTATATCAGGTTGTATAGAACAAGGTAGAAGGCGGCACTTCCTCTGAGTGAGGGGATATTGGTTACAAAAAGAATCGTGGGCAGATAGACTTGGCTCGTACAAGTAAATTGTAAAAGGGTAACCACGAAACCGATGATGATCGCAGCAATTAATAAACGCACGGATTGTCCTTCCCCGTCCACCTCCAGATTCCCGCTTGTTTTGCGAATTGTCTGATGAATTCTTTTCTTTAGAAAATTTGGAACCTGGAGTTTCATCTTGGAGGGTTGGCCCCTCTTCAGTTGAATGTAATCGTAAAGGCTTAAGATACCCAGGAAGAGAGCAAACAGAAAAGTAATCAGATAGACGATCCGCGAGAATAGAGGCAAAAAAGACAGATGCTGGACGAAGCTCAAAAGCCCAAGGCCAAGCAAGAGATGAGTGAAAAAGCCGGTTCCGGCAAAGCCCATCCCTACCCAGAAGATTTCCTTTCGTTTTCGTCCTACCATGGTGAGATAGGAAATGAAAAAGATCAGAGTTGCAAAGGCACAGGGGTTCAATCCCTCGATGAGACCAGCTGCCAGGATGGCGAAAATTCCGAGGGATCTAAAACGCTCTACAATGGTCTCTTCAGCCTTTTTGGCTTCCTCCGGTGTTGGTGACAGTGAGGGTAAAGTCGTTGTCTTTTTACTATCGTTGTCACTGACCCGATCACCATATTTCCGGATCAGTACCTCCACATTTTCTTCAGTGATTTCCTCGGGTGAAAGGAAATTGTTTCCCACAAAGATGCTCGGGGCAATCAAGCGTTTCTCAGCTGGAAGATTAAGGCGGTTGGACAAGGTCTCATTGAAACGTTTCCCATCAGAGGTATTGAGGTCAATCTGTTTCACATCGAGACGGGGATACTTTTTAACAACATATTTGAGAAGAAGATTCGCCCGGTCACATTTTGGGCACCCCTTTTGATAAAAATAAGTGAGCTCCACAGAAAAGGCTTTTTCAGGAGGTTTTGCCAAGGCTAAGGTCTGGAGTGGAGGAAGGGTCGGGGCCCCCTTGATCTGATAATCGAGGATGAGGGGGTCTAACCTCTCCATGATTTCCTTCTCGCCGGAGAGGACTTGATCTCCTATGAAGAGGACCGGCAACTCACTCCCCCTTCTGTTAAACTTCTTCTCTAATCTGGAAAGCGCTTCATAGTAGGTCGGATCTGCTAGATCAAAGGTTTGGATCTCCAAAAAAGGATACATGGATTTGAGCCCGGGAAGGTACCCCTGAAGGATTCCTCCACAGGCTGGACAATCCTCGGCATAAAAGAGATAGATCTGAATGGAAGAAGAAGATTGTTGGGCTATGCCGTAAAAGGGAAGAGAAAGCAGAATGAAAGTACAAACGGGAAGGATGAGCTTTCTTACAGCACCCCTTTTCGCCTGAGTCATGCTTCAAAACCCCTCAATCGACTTTTCACCATTTCTGATTTGTTGAAATATTAACGTCTATCGTGATTTTTGTCGAGATCTCAAGGAGAAAAATGTAAAGATGATTCAGAAAGCATGGGAGAGTCTTCTAATCCCAGTTCTTAATCCCTTCGATGAAATTCACTTGAAAGTATTGAACGGGTCGGCATGAAACGACTTCCTTCGGCAGAAATCATCTACAAGACAATGAGCGAAATGACCGTCCCTATGAGAATGATCCATAAAATATCCACCTTCAAACTCAAGGCAACAAACGCTGCAACGGTCAGAAGAGTACGAGGTAAATCCCACGGGATATCCAAAGCAAACCGGATTGTCACCGTTAGGAGGAGGCCGACAAAAGAGCACAAGATACCGGTAATCAATTTTTTGAAATAGGGTGAACTCCGCAAGCGGTCAAAGTAAGGCACAGTCCCAACAACCATCATGAAAGAAGGCAAAAATACACAGATGGTTGCAATCAGCCCTCCGAAAAGACCTTTCAACAGATACCCGACAAAAGTTGCTGTAATCACAATGGGCCCTGGGGTCACCTGGCCAAGAACAATGCCGTTCAGGAGTGTCGGGCCATCCAGCCAGGAACGCACCTGGACTATTTCGTAGAACATGAGAGGAACAGAGGCGAATCCACCCCCAAAGGCAAACAGATCTATCCTGAACATAAGGGTAGCAAGGTCGAAAAGCCTTCGATCTAAAATATAAAGCAATGCAAATCCTACGGCTGTCACCGACAATATTGCTAGAAGAGATTTTGGAGCGTGCTCCTTTTTCGCGGGACTGACTGCAGGAGGGATAGGTTGTTTGTGATAAAGGATAATCCCAAAAAAGGCAGCTATGACAATGACCAGGATGGTATTGATTTTCAACCCAAACAGACCAGCAGCAACTACCGCATTGATAACATTCCTCCAATTCTTAATCGAAGTCCTACCGAAGGATAAGGTAGCATTCGCAACAAGAGCAACAACAATAGCCTGAAGTCCGTGAAATACTGAAACGACTGCAGGTAATGTATGGGTTTGTGCATAGAGGGCTGACAGGATCATCATGAATAGAAATGCAGGAAGGCCAAATCCTGTAAAACTTGCTGCAGCACCTGCCACTCCCCTTGCTCTGAAGCCCACATATGCGGCCATTTGCATAGCCGTTGCCCCGGGGATGGTCTGACAAAGGGCAACCCCGTCACGTGCGGCTGGCTCATCGAGCCAGTGGTTCTTTTCGAGTGCCATTGTACGGATATAAGCTACCATCGCAGGGCCACCAAAGGCAGTGGCTCCCAATCTTAGAAAGGAAACGAACAGATGAGATAACGAAGGGCTTTGGCTACCAGGTTGTTGTGACTGTTCCATCAGGAAATCTGCTCTAAAATGTTCTGGAGAAGCCAATGCTAATATAAATAAGGATGTCCATCATTCCAGGATCGAGGGTCATGGCTTACAGGTCACATGACATACTCCGGTTGGAGTTTCCACGGCATAAGGGAAATATTTTCTCTTGAACCAGAGAGCCACGTTGACAAGGCTGATCAAAACAGGAACCTCCAATAGGGGGCCGATGACCGCGGCAAAGGCCTGGCCCGAGTTGACACCGAACACTGCCACGGCAACCGCAATGGCGAGTTCGAAGTTATTTGATGCAGCCGTGAAGCTCAAGGTTGTTGACTGTTCATAGGTAGCACCCACCTTCATC
>CAYGXY010000014.1:0-17908 GCA_964354045.1 uncultured Dehalococcoidales bacterium | reverse complement strand
CTTGTCGAAGGTGAAATCGTGTTCAGGAATGAGTATCATGGAGGCCCCGCTCGACTCGCCACCTATCAGTGCCAGCCATCCGGCGTTCCGTCCCATAACCTCAACGACGAACGTCCTGCCGTGGGAGCCAGCTGTCGTCCTCAGCCGGTCGACGGATTCGAGGATGATATTGATCGCGCTTTCGAAGCCGAGGGTGTATTCGGTGCCGGGCAAATCCTTGTCGATGGTCTTGGGGATGCCCACTACGTTGATTCCTGCCGCCGAGAGTTTCTGCGCCACGCTGAGGGTGTCGTCGCCGCCTATCGCTATCAATGCCTCCAGTCCAAGCTTCTCTATATTTTCAATCACTTTCTTCGACTGGTCGTTCTTGGAGCTGTAGGGGTTTGTTCTCGATGAGCCGAGGAAGGTGCCTCCGTATCTGTCCCAGGACCTGACTATTGCCGGCGTGAGGATCATGCCATGAGGGATCTCGAATCCATTAACTATAGACGCATCGTGTGCCAGGTTGTTGGGGTCGATATTTATGAGGCCTTTCCAGCCGTTTCTGATGCCGATGACCTCAAACTCGACGCCGGCCTCGGCCTGTGTTCTTTCATCCGCTGCCGCCTGAACCACCCACTTGAGTGCCGGGTTCAAGCCGGGGCAGTCGCCGCCTCCCGTCAAAACGCCGATCCGTTTCTTTTTCATACTAACCCCCTGTGAATGAGATAGTTAGTAAAGGTTAGCACAGTCGATATAATTTTTCTACTGTATCTACAATTCAGTCGTGTATCATTTTAGAACTAGGGAATATTCAGGATCTGCTTCTATGCAGAAGATTACAACAAGATGTGCAGGATTCTTCCTGCCGGGGTTCTAGGGGTGTCCCCTATTTCTTCTTAAAATCCCCCAAGGCTGGGGGATTACAGGGGGTTGGATAATGAATTGATACACTACTTACAACTCCGCTTGGACCTCGAGCCTTTTCATCTGTAAGTGGATTCGACCATGTTTGTCGGCTGGATACTTTTTGATGTACTGCTTTACTATCGCTTGGATGAAATCTTCACGTAGGGATTCGGGGATTCTCTGCGTATACGGCAGCCATGTAGTGCGTATCCAGGCCGCCAGTTTGTCTTCGTTTTCGTGGAGCATATCCTTTGTCACAAGCTCGGCCCTGATCGATGTGAATTCAAGCTTAGTCAGCCATGCCCTATATTCATCCGGTGAGCAAAAACCGTAGGGGAACTTGAAGTCGTTAAAGAATGCACTCCACTCAGCCTGCTCAATCACGTGTTCCATTACTTTGATAATGTGCTCCGCGTTCCCCTTCCCGCCCATCTGAAAAAGGATATGGCCCGATGGCTTAAGGCCCCGCCTTATTTTCTGAAGCATGGGGAAGTGGTCTGTAATCCAGTGGAGGCAGGCGTTGGAGAAAATCAGATCGAACTCACAATCGAAATCGATGTCCCGCGCATCTTTCTGGATAAAGGACAGATTGGGATGACTCTTGGACGGGAAGCGCTGGTTCGCCAGTTCTATCATTTCGCTGGAACTGTCGATGCCGATTACTCGCCCCCGGTTTACTTTACCTGCGATCAAAGTGGTGATCTCACCGTCACCGCAGCCTACATCCAAGACAGATTCGTTGTCTGTAAGATGTGTTTTGGAGAGCAGCTCCAGCGCCCATTTCTTCTGATTGGGAGAGTTATCTTTATATTCCTCGGCATTCCATTTATACATGGGGTTGAGTCGATTCTATCTGCGGTTAACATTTAGATGTCGCATATTATCATTAAACTTATCGGCTTCAGGAAATAATCCCGCGCTCCTTTAGACTTATATACTTATGGTCGCCGATTATAATGTGATCCAGCACCTCGATGTCCAGCGCCTTACCGCCTTTCACCATGTGCTCGGTAGCGATTATATCGTCATTGCTGGGCTCCGGCTCGCCCGATGGGTGGTTGTGTATTACGATTACGGCGGGGCAGTTCTCTCTCACGGCGCTGCGGAACAGTTCGCTGGTGCGTATCGTCGATGCATTAACATTGCCTTTGTAGACCTCGTGAATGGCGATCAGGTGATTTTTTGAATTGAGAAGCATAACCCGGAGATGCTCCTGCTGAAACGCCCCCATGTCCGGCATCACCAGGCTGGCGGCGTCCTGCGGGGAGCGGATGACGGTTTTCTCCTCCGGCTGAGCGGATGCCGATCGTCGGCCCAGCTCCATCGCGGCTTGAATCTGGGCTGCTTTAGCCTGGCCCACTCCGTGCTCGTTGCAGAGTTCGTTGAAGCTGGCGCGAAAGAGTCCAGGGAGGCCGCTGAACTTGACAAGCAGCCGGTTCGCCAAGCCAAGGACGTTTTCGGAATGTGTTCCTGTGCGCAGGATGATGGCTAAAAGCTCGCTGTTAGAGAGGCTGGCGGCACCGCTCTGTTTAAGGCGTTCACGGGGACGTTCGCTGGGTGGGAGTTCGCTGATGCGAATGTGATATTCCACTTGGAGTGTATTCCTCCTATAAATATCTTTGAGGTGTGCCTATAGTGAGCACCCCGTTTGTACGGTATTAAGTGGTGGCTGGATTATGTGCCGCTTGGCAATGAGGCCCATGGTTCTATGTACGTGGACTCTTTAGCAGGGGTCACCAGCAAACAGTCGATTTCGTTTGATATCTTCTTGCGTTCTGGATTGTTTTTCCATGCCTGCCACTCTGGCAGGCTATGCCAGGTGCTGATCACGATGTGTGTGCCGGGATTGTCTACTGAATAGAGGGTTTCTCCTGTCTCATATCCTGGCTGGTTCACAGCCATTATTCTCAATTGCTTTAATAGAGCCTGCAACTTGTCCTGGTTCTTTGGCGTTACAGTACGTTCAATGATAACCTTGAGTGTCATTGGTCAACCCTCCTCTATTTTCTCCGACTCATTACAGTCGGTGTCTATTAGATAGTTACGGGAGTGTATGCCAAGTGACTGACACCGATAACTCTATGAAAAGTCCAGATTCATACGAGACTATTGGTATAGGTTTCACCTTTGCCATCAGCACCCGGCGATCTAATCATTATGCCAGGTGCTGATGATAAGATGCTTATTCAGGTTACATATCTGTAGTCAGTTAACGCTCACCAGCGATTATTTAACTTCTGCAGTGGCACCGGAAGCTTCCATTTTCTGCTTTATTGTAGCAGCTTCCTCTTTGGAGACGCCTTCTTTAATAGCTTTTGGGGCTCCTTCCACTAAGTCCTTGGATTCCTTTAGCCCTAAGCCGGTTACCTCACGCACTGTTTTGATTACCTGTATTTTGTTCGCTCCGACCTCTTTGAGCATCACCGTGAACTCCGTCTGTTCTTCTGCTGCTGGGGCAGCTGCTGAAGGAGCTCCGGCTACAGCCGCTACAGCCATCGGCGCGGCAGCACTGACACCGAATTCCTCTTCAAGAGCTTTGACTAGATCGCTGAGTTCCAGAACTGTCATATTCTTAATGACACTTATCAGTTCCTCTTTGCTCATTTTCTGACCTTCCGACATTCTATCCTCCTTTTTCCAATTGTTTTTGTCTTGCAGAAAGTACATATGTAAGCCCGGCTATATTCGCATTAAGCACGCTAACCAGCCCGTAGAGCGGGCCCTTGAGTCTGCCGAGCAGCCTAGCTACCAAAACCTCTTTTGATGGCATAGTGGCTAAGGTTGCTATTTCGGCGGCGCTCAGCACCCGATTCTCTATAAGGCCGCCGCTGATCTTCAATTGGCTTTTCGTGCTGCGGATATATTCCAGCAACACTTTTGCCGGGATGGCTATATCGCCGTACCCGAAAGCCACGGCAGTAGGCCCTACGACGATTTTATTCAGTTCCTCCTTGCCGGCCTTTGAGGCAGCAAACCGGGCCAGGGTGTTCTTGATAACCCGGAACTCAATCTGTTGCGCGCGCAGCTTGCGCCGCAGGTCGGTCATCTCGGCCACGGTAAGCCCGCCATAATTGGTGCTGATAATTACGCTTGCGCGTTCCACCTTTTCGGCCAGCTCATCGACGGCCTTCTTTTTTTCTTCCAGATGCATATCTCACCTCTTAAATTAAAAAGTCCCTATGCCATAGACATGAGGGACTTTTAAACTAACCTTTACCTCGGCAGGCATATCATTAAGCCTGAAGCGCCTGCTGTCTATGGTGTCAAAAAAACTATTTATTTTTAAAAGTTGAATAATGGAATAATGTGTATCCTACACAATATCGTGTAGCCGCAGTTACGATTAACAATACTCCGAATACTGCCAGTACAATCCCGCCGATCTCTGCATCAGCTGCATCGAGCAGAAGGAACGCTACAAGTATCAAGGCGATCCCAAGAATCCCTCTGATGATGCGATCTGCGTTCCCTATATTCGGCTGAATCTTCATACCAGTCTTCATCAGGCTACACGGCCTTTAAATCTAATGCGGGCTTCAGGTCAAGTTTTATACCCGGGCCCATCGACGTATTAATAGAGATACTCTTAACATATTGTCCTTTTGCACCTTTAGGCTTGGCCTTCACTACAGTTTCAATCAGGGCAACAAGATTATCGAACAGCTTGTTTTCATCGAAGCTGGCTTTACCTATCGAGACATGAATCACGGACGTTTTATCGAGTCTGAAATCAACACGTCCCTTTTTTGACTCACCAATTGCGCGGGCAATATCTGCAGGCGGTACGATTGTTCCTGATTTCGGGTTCGGCATCAAGCCTTTTCTGCCCAGTATTTTGCCGAGCTTGGAGACTTTGCCCATAACATCGGGGGTGGCTATAGCAACATCGAAATCGAGGAAACCCTCCTCAATCTTTTTGACCAGATCGTCGCAGCCCGCAAAGTCAGCTCCACTTTCCTCAGCGATCCTTACTCCCTCGCCTTGAGTGAAAACCACTACTCTGACCTGTTTCCCGAGTCCGTGAGGAAGGCTGGCAACACCTCTTACCTGCTGATCGGCATGTCGAGAATCCAGCCCCATATGCATGTGCACTTCAACTGTTTCGTCGAACTTGACAAACGAAGCCTTCTTCACCAGGGCTATAGCCTCTTTGGGATCGTATTCTTTCTGGGGGTCTATTAATTTAGACGCCTCGTTATATTTTTTCCCGTGTTTAGCCATTATTCTACCTCGATCCCCATGCTTCTTGCTGTCCCCTCGATCATTTGCATAGCGCCCTTTATATCAGCGGCATTCAGGTCTTTCATCTTCATTTTGGCGATCTCTTCGACCTTGCTTCTGGGGATCTTGCCTACCTTTAATGTGTTAGGGGTGCCGCTACCTTTCTCTATCCCAAGCGCTTTACGAAGCATATCTGCTACCGGAGGTGTCTTAAGTGTAAATGTGAATGAACGGTCATCATATATGGTTATTTCCGCCGGCACTATCGACCCTGTCTGAGCCGCCGTCCGTTCGTTGTACTCCTTGCAGAAGCCCATAATGTTACATCCGTATTGTCCGAGTATCGGACCTACGGGTGGTGCCGGGCTTGCCTGCCCCGCCGGCAGTTGTATTTTTATTATGGTTTTTATCTTTTTAGCCAAGTTATTACCCCTATGAAATGCTTCTTGTTATAACTCAGAGTCGTTCTATCTGCAAGAAATCTAGTTCTACCGGCGTCTCACGGCCAAAGAGAGATATTAGTACTCTAACCTTGCCTTTATCTGCATATATCTCATCTACTATACCTATTAAATCGATGAATGGCCCATCGCTTACGCGAATGCTTTCTCCCTTGCGAAAGCCCACCTTGATCCTCGGCGTCTCCCCCTCCATTCGCTGGAAGATATTTTTCACCTCAGTTTCTTCTAAGGGAACAGGCTTACTTCCGGCGCCGACGAAACCAGTAACCCCTGGAGTGTTTCGTACAACATTCCAGCTCTCATCGGTTAGCTGCATCTCCACCAATATGTAGCCTGGGAAGACCTTCCTTGCCACGGTCTTTTTTTGGCCGTCCTTGATCTCTATTTCATTTTCGGTTGGGATGGTCACACTGAAAATCTTATCCTTGGCATCCATAGACCGAATGCGTTGTTCCAAGTTGGTCTGAACCCGTTGTTCGTAACCGGAGTAGGTGTGAATGACATACCATCTCCGTTCTGCTTCTACCATTTCTTCTCCTCAGAAGTGGGCGCAAGGAAAACCGGTTCAAGCGGTTTTCGGATCTGCCTCCTGCCTCCCTACCCTCCTATTATCAATTGCATGAAACGCGTGAATCCGTAATCGGCGACGCCAAGGAAAATCCCCACCGATCCAGCAATAACGATTACCATTATAGTAAGCCGTCTGGTCTCTGCTCTGGTGGGCCAGACGACTTTCTTGAGCTCGGCTGCTATTTCACCTATGTAGCGGCGGAACCACGGGATTATTTGACCCACTGCAAAAGTCGGCTTGGCCATATTACTTTACCTCGCGGTATAACTTGTGGGTGCGGCAACGCGGGCAATATTTCTTTAGTTCCAAACGTTCCGGGTCGTTTTTCTTATTCTTTGTTGTCGTATATACCCTCTCCTTGCACTCAGTGCAGGCGAGGTGGATTATCTCCCTAGCTCCTTTTTTAGCCAATAGACATCTTTCCCCTATATATTAAATACAAACGATGTGTTTTTTATTCCGTTATCTTTGTGATTACGCCGGAACCTACAGTCCTGCCGCCCTCTCTGATAGCAAACCGCATACCTGTCTCCATAGCTACCGGTTCGATAAGCTTCACCCTCATCTTAATATGATCGCCGGGCATACACATCTCCACGCCCTCTGGCAGGAATAAAGAACCGGTAACGTCAGTTGTCCGGATGTAGAACTGCGGTTTATAACCAGTGAAGAATGGGGTATGGCGGCCGCCCTCCTCTTTGGTCAGAACATATACCTCGGTATCAGCTTCGGTATGAGGAGTTATAGTCCCAGGCTTTGCCATAACCATGCCTCTGAGTATATCATCGCGCTCGGCGCCTCTGATAAGAAGTCCAAGAGCGTCGCCGGGCTCGCCAACCTGCAGAGTCTTATGGAACATCTCGACGCCGGTAACGATCTTTTTCTGTGTTGGTTTCAGTCCGACCAGCTCGACCTCGTCGCCGACCTTCACAACACCGCGCTCGACACGTCCGGTTGCTACAGTTCCGCGTCCCTTGATGCTGAAAACATCTTCCACTGCCATCATGAAGGGTTTATCCTTTGGGCGTACCGGTGTAGGTATGAAACTATCGACGGCGTCCATTAATGCTATTATACCGCCGCACCACTGACACTCCCGCTTTCCGCAACCGCACTGCAGTGCCTTTGTTGCTGAACCCTTAACGATAGGGGTATCTTTGCCTGGGAATTCGTACTTCGTAAGCAAATCCCGTAATTCCAGTTCCACTAACTCTATCAGTTCCTTGTCTTCCATAAGGTCGACTTTATTGATGAAAACCACAATTGCAGGAACGTTTACCTGACGGGCTAAAAGAAGGTGCTCTCTGGTTTGAGGCATTGGTCCGTCAGCAGCAGAAACAACGAGGATCGCGCCATCCATCTGTGCTGCGCCGGTTATCATGTTCTTGATGTAGTCGGCATGACCCGGGCAGTCAATGTGCGCATAGTGGCGCTTCTCTGTTTGGTATTCAACGTGCGAAATGGCTATGGTCAGAATTTTCGTCGCATCGCGTCGACCTTGAGATTCAGATGCTTTCGCTACCTGGTCATACGACACATAGGTAGCCAAGCCTTTTCCTTCCAACACCTTTGTGATGGCAGATGTCAGAGTGGTCTTCCCGTGGTCGACGTGTCCTATGGTTCCTACGTTTACGTGTGGTTTAGTTCGTTCGAATAGTTTCTTCGCCATTTCTCCTCCTCGGTTAATAAGCCCACAGTCAGACTTGAACTGACGACCCCGTTCTTACCAAGAACGTGCTCTACCACTGAGCTATGTGGGCATTTATGACAAACAAAATAATTACATAGCCAAAAAGCTATGCAAGCATTTTACTATCTATGCATTTTGTTGTCAATAGCGTTTACGAATAGCGGCAACAGGCTTCAGGAACGGAGCCTTTCCATGCTGTCATCTGGAGACTTTTAAAAGTCGGGGCTGCTCTGAGAACTCTTCGTATTCTCTGCGTCTTCGCGAGAGTTTTCGATCTTTCTAATGATTCAATAATTCTCCGTCCGAAAGCGTCTCATCTTTATTCTGAGGGCATCGAGAGTATTCGCTGTGGGGACTTTTTGAGGATATCGTAAGGAAAGTGGCGAGAGTTGGATTCGAACCAACGAAGCCCGAAGGGCGGCAGATTTACAGTCTGCTGGTTTTAACCACTCACCCATCTCGCCATTTGCTTTATTATTAACATGGTTACAGCCCGAGAGCGGAGTCGAACCACTAACCTAGTGTTTACAAAACACTTGCTCTGCCATTGAGCTACTCGGGCATGACGATATTCAGTAATACAGACAACGGCGTAGTAAAATTATCATTTTTAACTTCTATTGTCAACAATATCTCCACACGAGGAATACCCCTTATCAAAAAGTTAATCATCTGGTATACTGCTGTGGGGCAAAAAAGGCTCAATATATTATGGGTCAGGAGGAGGAAGCCAATGCCAGCTGTAGCTGTTATTGGAGCACAATGGGGCGATGAGGGGAAGGGGAAGATTGTCGATGTAATCGCCGAAAAAGCGAACATGGTGGTGCGGTATTCCGGCGGCAGCAATGCCGGGCATACCGTTATCAACGCCATGGGGACATTTAAAATGCATCTAATCCCTGCCGGTATTTTCCATAGCGATGTTATCTGTATTATTTCCAATGGTGTGGTATTAGACACTGATGTGATATTACAGGAGATTGACGAATTAAAAAGTAAAGGAGTGCCGGTTAGCCACCTATTTATAAGCGATCGGGCTCATCTTATCATGCCTTATCACATCCTGCTCGATGGGTTAGAAGAAGAAGCGCGGGGGAAGGATGCTATAGGGACGACAAAGAAGGGCATCGGCCCGGCTTATATGGACAAAGTAGGACGAAGTGGTATACGCGCCGGAGATTTGCTGGATAAAAAGAATTTCAAGGAGCGGCTTGCACTTATTCTAAAGGAGAAAAACCGCCTCCTCACCAAGCTCTATGACGTTAAGCCGTTAGATTTGGAGGAGGTTTATAAGAAATACTGCAATTACGGGGATAAGTTAGCTCCATTCCTTAATGAGACGGATGTGATGATAGCGGAGGCTATTGAGCAAAAAAAGAATGTCGTGCTGGAGGGAGCCCAGGGGTCCCTATTGGATATAGATTTCGGTACTTATCCGTTTGTTACATCGAGCTCAACGATTGCTGGCGGAGCTTGTGCGGGGTTGGGCTTAAGTCCATTAAAATTGGACGGCATTATCGGTGTTTTTAAGGCTTATTGCACACGGGTAGGTGGAGGACCTATGCCGACCGAGTTACTGGATGAGGTTGGAGAGAAGATAAGGCAGCATGCCAGGGAATGGGGCGCAACCACAGGCCGCCCGCGTCGCTGCGGCTGGTTTGATGCAGTAGTAGGCAGGTTCAGCGTGCGTATAAATGGCTTCACGTCTATAGCTATCACCCGACTTGATATCCTGAGCATACTGCCTTCAATTAAGGTGTGTACCTCTTATAAGCTTGATGGTAAAACTATTAAGAACCCTCCTTCAAGTGTAGCTAAGCTGGCGAGGTGTGAGCCGGTATACGAGGAGCTTCCCGGCTGGGGTGTAGACATCACTGGTACCAGGCGGCTGCAAGATTTGCCGGTAAATGCTCGCAACTATGTTAGAAGGGTAGAGGATCTGCTAAATTGTCCTGCGAGCATTGTATCCGTCGGAGAGCGACGCGAGCAGACCATAATGGTCAAAGAGCCATTTTAGGTTTTCATTAGTTACATGGTCGTTTGTCAGCCGGTTAGCAGATTTTGCGAAGTATTCTAATTCGTTTACTATATATAGCAGGTTATTGAAATGGCAAGGGAGTATGTTCATCAGGATTTAGGCAAGGAAGTACATTCCATATCGGGCTATTATGTGCCTTTGCATGAGACAAGGTGGGAGTATAAAGGCAAAGAGGTACTGTACGTTACCGGCGCCTTCATGATCGATAACAGCTGTTGCGTCCGCGGGGGCTGCATGTATGCCATCGTCCCGGGCTACGTGCTCAACTGGGAATCCAAAAAGAGCGATGATGGTATGCCTGTATCTGAGGTAGAGCCAATTGCGGATCAGCAAATAAAACAAGAGATAGCAACATTCCTCAGGGACAAAGAGTGCGCCGGCAGTATAGAATTCTGGTGATCCCCCTGCAAAGTCAGCCGAAAGAGCGCTGATCTCAAATAGACACTTCTAAATCTTCAGGTCGATGGTGTAACCCTTCAGTGCGTCCTCTATGATCTTCGCCGATTTCGCGTCGGGCTCGGTGAGAGGCAGGCGCGGCTTGCCGACCTTGAAACCTACATGGTTTAAGGCATATTTGATCGGGATGGGGTTCGATATTACGAACAGCGCGTCGATCAGGGGCAATAGTCGCATCTGAGTGGCGGCGGCCTCTTTCATCTTGCCCTTGACCGTTTGCTGTATCATCTCCTGTATTTGCTTACCGACCAGGTGCGAGGCGACGCTGATCACGCCGTAGCCGCCCATGGCCATGATGGCGAAGGTATCGCCGTCGTTGCCGCTCCACACTAGGAAATCCTTGCCGGCGCCCTGGATGATCCTTGCGGACTGCTCCAGGTTGCCGCTGGCCTCTTTGATGCCTATGATGTTGTCGATCTTGCTCAGGCGGATAGCGGTCTCCGTCGCGAGGTTGGTGACTGTTCGGCCTGGTACGTTGTAAAGTATGCACGGCAGGCTGGTGCTCTCGGCGATGGCCTTGAAGTGCTGGTATATGCCCTCTTGTGTCGGTTTGTTGTAGTAAGGTACGACGAGCAGCGCGGCGTCTATCCCACGCTTCTCCGCCTCTTTCGTCATAGCGATGCTCTCGCGGGTGCAGTTGCCTCCGGTGCCGGCGATTATCGTGCCTTTTTTGCCGATGGATTCTCTTACTGCTGTGAACAGTTTAAGCTGCTCTTCGTCGGTCATGGTGGGACGCTCGCCGGTGGTGCCGGTGACTACCAGTCCGTCGCTCCCTGAATCGATCAGCGCCTTGGCCAGCTTCTGCGCCTGCTTGTAATCCACCTCTCCCCTTGCATTGAAGGGGGTTACCATCGCTGTTATCAATCTGCCGATTTTCGCCATTGTATCCAACCTCTCTTTAAGGAATCTCTGATTCGTGGAAGGGCGAGTGAACCTCGCACCTACAGGGATATCTGTTATCCTACAAACCCAACAGGTTCTCCAAGCCAACGATGAGGCCGCTGTTCTTGTTTACGTGCTTGATTGCCATGACAACGCCGGGCATGAAGGCCTCGCGGCTTATCGTTTCATGGCTGATCTTGAGCGTCTGCCCCAATGCACCAAAAATGACATCCTGGTTAGCCATATATCCTGGTAAGCGTACGCTGTGAATGCTTATACCATCGATCTGCCCGCCGCGGGTGCCGGCCAGGGTCTCTTTTTCTAACGGCGGCATTGTGAATCCCTTGCCGCGAGCCTGGACCATGGCCTTCGCTGTCGACAGCGCTGTTCCTGATGGCGCGTCGGCCTTCTTCTCGTGGTGTTTTTCTATGATCTCGGCATAGTCGAAATATTTTGCCGCTATCTTTGCCATGTGTATCATCAGGATCGCTCCCAGGGAAAAGTTGGGGGCGAGGACGGCGCCAATCTTGTTGCTGCGGCACAGCTTCTCGATCTCATCGATATCCTGTTGTGAGAAGCCGGTCGTGCCGATGACCAGATTCACATTCCGTTTGGCGGCTATTCGTATCGCAGGCATGGCGGCCTGGTAGAGGGTAAAGTCTACCATTACATCTGGTTTCGTGGACGAAAGAATCGAGTCGATATCGTCGGACAGCGGAATTTCTGCAGAACCTCCGGGAAGCGTAATCCTCTTATTTTTGGCTTTGATATCAACTGCGCCGACCGCTTGCATCTCCGCGTTTGTGCATACAGCGCGAAGCACTTCTTGCCCCACTCTCCCTAGAACGCCGTGAATAACTACTTTAATCATGGCTTCGATGCCCCCTTCTTACAAAGGTTTATCGGTTGGGCTTGTTAGGAAACCTGGGTTGATCCCTGCGCGGGCGGTCTCCTCCGCGGAATCCACCGGGGCGCTGCGGTCTATCGTGTTGGCTTTGCGGTGGAGCTGTCTTCTGCCCGTCTTCACCACCTGCCGCATCCTGAAAAACAGCGCGGCGCGACAGGTTGACCCGGCCCATGCGGTCGATCTCTATGACCTTCACCATGACCTCATCGCCTACCTTGACCTCGTCCTCCACGCTGGCCACGCGGTGGTCGGCCAGTTCGCTGATGTGTACCAGACCCTCTTTGCCGGGGAGCACCTCTACGAAGGCGCCGAAGTCCATCAGTCGGGTTACCTTGCCGGTGTACACTGCCCCTACCTCTACCTCTTTGGTCAGGTCCTCTATTATCTTGATCGCTTTTCTGGCGCTCTCTTCATCGTTTGATGAGATGAGCACTGTTCCGTCGTCTTCGATGTCTATTTTGGACTTGGTCTGCTCGACGATCGATCTTATCATCTTGCCGCCCGGCCCTATGACAGTGCCGATTTTTTCCGGGTTGATTTTTAATCTGTATATCCTAGGCGCGTACTTACTCAGTTCAGGACGGTTGGTGCTTATAGCCTGGTTCATCTTGTCTAAAATAAACAGTCGCCCCTCGTATGCCTGCTTCAGACCCCTCTCGATGACCTCAGAGGGAATTCCTTTGAGTTTAATGTCCATCTGGAGGGCAGTTATGCCGTCAACTGTGCCGGCCACTTTGAAATCCATATTACCGTAGGCATCTTCCAGCCCCTCTATATCGGTGAGGACGATGTATTTATCTCCTTCAGCGATGAGGCCCATGGCTACGCCTGCGATAGCTTTCTTTATTGGGACTCCGGCGTCCATCAGCGAAAGGCTGCTGGCACAGACGCTCCCCATGGAGCTGGAGCCGTTTGAGGATAGCACCTCAGAGACTACACGTATTGTATACGGGAACTCCTCTTGTGTCGGTATTATTGGTGTCAGCGCCCGTTCCACTAGCGCGCCGTGACCGATTTCGCGGCGTTTGGGGCCGGTCATACGGCCTATCTCGCCGACGCAGAAGGGCGGGAAGTTATAGTGATGCAGGAAGCGCTTCTTATCCTGCTGGCTGATGGTATCGATCATCTGTTCCTCTGACGAGGAGCCCAGGGTGGTATTGCTTAGCACCTGGGTGCTGCCGCGGGTGAACAAGCCTGATCCATGTGTGCGAGGGAGCACTCCCACTTCGCAGGTTATAGGACGAATCTCGGTCGGCTTGCGGCCGGCAGAGCGTATCCCCTTCTCCAGTATTTGTGATCTGACAGCTTTCTTTACCAATCCTTCGAGTGCCGCGCTTATTTCGTGTGAGGTGAACTTCTCTCCCAGCTTCTGGCTCAGTTCCTTCTCGATGGCGTCGAGGTCTGCCTGTCTATCAATTTTAGTTTTGTATACTATTTCGCTCAGTCTATTGCCAATGATTGCGGCGGCTGCCTCTAAAGCCTCCGGTTTGATTACTACCGGGTTAAATTCCATTTTGGTCTTACCATGCTCCGCGCGCAGCCTTTCTTGCAGTTTGATGGTTTCCTGGTTAGCCTCCTGTGCGAGCTTTATGGCGTCGAGGATGATCTGGTCCGCCACTTCATTGGCCTCAGCCTCAACCATGACCGGAGCGTCTTTTCTGCTGGATACCACGAGGTCCAGCGAGCTTTCGACTAAATTGGTGAAAGTGGGATTTAAAACAAGTTTTCCGTCGATGTATCCTACCCGTACTGCGGATATCGGTCCCTCGAATGGCACTTTTGATATCGATAATGCGGCTGAAGCGCCGATAATGGCTAATATATCAGGATCATTCTCCTGGTCCGTGGAGAGCACGGTTATGACGATCTGCGTGTCGTTTTTAAAACCTTTAGAGATAAGCGGACGCAATGAGCGATCTATGAGACGGTCGGCTAAGATCGCGTCCTGGCTGGGGCGGCTTTCTCTGCGTATGAAGCTGCCAGGTATCTTGCCTGCGGCGTAGTGCTTCTCCTCGTAGTCGACGGTCAGGGGCACCATGTCTGCGTCTTCCCTCTCTTCCTTGGATACGCAGACTGTAGCTAGTATCAGCGTGTCACCATATCGAACGGTGACAGCACCATCCGCCTGATTGGCAATTGCTCCTGTTTCAATAATAAGAGGCTGACTGCCCAGCAGACATTCGTACCTGTGTGGCATCGCGGACTCCTTCCTTACTTACGGAGACCAAGTCTGGCGATGAGCGAACGGTATCGTTCCGGATCTTCCCGGCTTATGTATTTCAGCAGTCGTTGCCGTTGCCCTACCAGCATGAGAAGTCCGCGTAGCGAGTAGTAATCATGGCGATTAATCCGCATGTGCTCTGTGAGGCTGTTAATACGCTCTGTTAGCAGGGCGACCTGAACCTCTGGGGAGCCACTGTCCTTTTCGTGAAGGCGAAACCCCTCTAATATGGCCTGTTTTCTTTCTTTATTCATTACAGAATAGGAAGTATATCATAGTCCGGTTGTAATGTAAATAATTTTTCGACGGATTCCATACTTATCCGTATTATTTGGTGGTAAAAGGTTTTATGGGTGTGGCGTGATACGTTTGGTCGATATGCAAAAGGCCGCTGCTACTGAGAGCAGCGGCCTTTGTTATCTTAAAAGCTTCGGTCTAAATTATTTCGGTATTCTGCCCTGGCCGGGGACGGCTGAGATCTTGCCCTTCTCAGGAATGTAGTAAGGTGAAGGATACCACCATTTGCCTGGCTCGGCGACGCCATCCTCGATCAATATATGCATCAGGTTGTACGGAATGGCCATCAGGCATAGGCCTCCGGGGTGGCCGGAAGTCTGGTGACAGAGGTACAGCCCTTCTATCGGGGTGCGATATCTGGCCATGCCTGACCCGACGATGGGGCTGTTGTTGAATAGCTGGTCGTCGCAGTGGCGTCTGCCGCACCAGTTGCCTCCGATGAGGCTACGGTTGCGGTGTATCATCTCAAACGGTGCTGTTGACCAATGGAAGATGATATTATCGTCTTCCAAACCCTCCAGTGGACCACTGAAAGCCTTGCGGAAATATTTCTCCATCTCGGCCTTTACTTTGTCTGCGGCATCAGGAGCTTCAACGTGATTTTCCGGCGGCGTTGCTCCTGCCTCGAACGAACAGGATAATACTCCTCCTTTAGGGAAAACGCCGGGGTGCTGGTTATCGGTCGGATCGAAAGATTGGCTTGGTGACAGGAACCAGAGGTAGCGCTCCGCCGATACGCTGGGATTGCCCTTGAATGCGTCACAGTCTGATACGTTCTCGTAGTATATATCACGGTTGTCCACCGGATATGCGCTGCCGTAAGGTATCTCCTCCTGGCCTCCGCCCATCTTCCTCCACTTGGGCTTCCAGGACAGCGGTTTCTTCAGCAGGAACTGGGAAACCCAGAGTGTGCCGCCCTTGATGCTGATATCGTTGACTTTCTGCAGGATGCCTTTATCAAGGTGCTTTGGCCCGATAAGCTTGCTGAAGGTCTGTTTGATATCGCACGCGGAGATGACCGCCTTATCCGCCCAGATGGTCTTCTCGCGGGTTGCAGCGTCATCACGCAGGCGAACGCCAACTGCTCTGCCGTTCTGGATAATGATCTCATCGACGGGACAAGCCGCCTTAAAGGTTGTTCCATTGGCGATGGCGGCACGGAAGATGGAATGGAAGTATCCATGCATGCCGCCGCGGGGCATGCTCAACGCTGCAATAAAGAGTTGCATTACGTTCATAAATGCTGGTATTGCTACCCCCTCCCAATGAGCTGCTGCTCCGGACCACCATGCCGATGCAGCTACGGTGCACTTCCATGGCTCAGTGTCAAACCACTCATCCATTAAATTAAAGAGGGTCATATCGAGGATTTCTTTTGACCAGACTTCCGGGGCGTATTTCTTGTAGACCTGCATGTACGGTATTGTGTTCTCGTTGATTTCAACATCTTCTGGGTGTGGCGGACACCAGTTGGTGGCTCTCATAAGTTCGCGGGCAAAGGGCGGGTTGCCGACGAGTCCGCTGAGCTTCATGTAGCCCGCCATGTCCTTGGGGCTGAGTCCGGCTACTCCGTTGGTGCAGGTCAAGCCGTTTGTAGCATGTCCGATAACGTCCTGGGGGTTCCATGTCATGCGGAAGCCATGCTTCCACAACTCGAGTTGCTCAAAGCCTGGTGCCGCTGCTGCATACATGAGAATGGCATGGGGGAATATACGCAGTCCTGCTTTAGGCTCGGCTGTCTCGCACGATCCGCCGGCTTCGTACCTTTCTTCAAGTACACAGACCTTGAGTCCACACTTTGACAGGTAGGCTGCCAGCGCTGTGCCGTTGGGTCCTCCTCCAATAATAACAATGTCAAAACGATTGTCTGCTGTCATAAAATATGTACCTCCTATTCATTCCTTCGATAATTTTCACTCGAGTTTATATTTGTATTCAGTGCCTGTTTTGCCACTAGGGGGGAATTCTAGCATATGGCAGAAAGAAAAGGTCAATACTTTTCAGCCCTTTTATTAAAAATTGGAAATAGCAGAATAAAGGCTATATGTTGAATTGTGTACGGAAGAGAAGAAAAAGAAAAGAAGGGATGAGAGCATAATGCTTGTTTGTCCGATGTTTAGGTAGGGTTTGAAGCCCGTCATGTGTTGCCGCACGGCGATAGTGAATGTAATCGTATTTGATGAGGTGGGTGTATTTAAAGATTTTACCTTATTGGTATTTGATTATCTTTGCCGCAGCGCGGGCATCGTATAACTTTGCCTTTGTAGTCTGGCGGTATCCTGAAGGCAGTTCCACATTGGCAGGCGAGTGCGGTGTATCTGTTGAGCTTGTCAAGGGTAGCTGATACCTCTCTGGCGCGCTCCAGCTTCTGTTCTGGTTCGGACAGTCGACTTGTAGCTGACTCCGGCTGCCGTGTGGAGACCAGCCCGGCGGCACCGGCAAGGGCGGAGCCGGGGATAATGTTTTGTTTTTTGTTACGGACTTGCTGGAAAGCCTTATTGTAGTCGACAAATGAAGCGCCGCCAGCCATGCTGCGCAGGATCCTTACCCTCTCACGAATGGGAGGGTGTGTGCTGGTCAGGTCGCTGGCCGACCGGCCCTCTTTGCGGAAGGGATTCGCGATGTACATTGGCGCGAAGGCCTGATTGGCTGATTTCACTCCTACTGTTGAGTCTGCGATCTTCTCCAGTGCCGAGGCCAGCCCCTCCGGGTACCTGGTATAGAGTGCCCCCGAAGCATCTGCCAGGTACTCCCTCTTTCGAGATATAGCAAAGTAGATTAACTGAGCGAAGATCGGTGCAAGTATCGCTAGCAACAGGGCTACAATCATGATAACGGCTGCGCCGTTCCCCCCTCCCCCACTGCTACTCCGCCTTCCCCCGCTGCCGCCGCTAAAGATCATCACCCTGCTGCCGTACCATGCCAGAATGACAATTGTGCCTAGCAGAACGCTGCAGAGCGTCATCAGGAGAACATCCCTGTTTTGGATGTGAGACATCTCGTGGGCCACCACACCCTGCAGCTCATCTCGGTTCATCTTCTGCAGCAGGCCGGAGGTCACAGTCACCGCTGCATGCTTCGGGGATCGTCCGGTGGCGAAAGCGTTAATCGCTGGATCGTCGATGATATATACGTCCGGCATCTTCTCCAGCCCCGATGCGATCTTCATCTCCTCGACAACGTTCCAGAGACGAGGATAATCGTCCGGCCCGATCTTTCTGGCTCTGGAGAGGGATAGTATGAGAGCGCCGCCCTGGAAGTAGGCTATCAGGTTCA
>CAYGXY010000013.1:0-12067 GCA_964354045.1 uncultured Dehalococcoidales bacterium | reverse complement strand
CATTCTTCCCTTGCCCCGACAAGTGCTCCACATCCACATGCCAGCGTAAGGTTTTTAACACCCTTTTTAATCAGCCCTTGTATTAATGCTCTAGGAACGCCGGCGACAAAGAATCCGGGGATGGCTATTATAGCACCGTCTTGTACGTCAGCTATCGCCTCCTCTATCGTTGCGACAGACTTGTCTACCATTTTCCCAACTTCCCTCCTTGTAAAATTTGGACTAAATATCAGACCAGATTCGATCTATTACTGCAATTGCATATTTCGATGACAGATATAAATATTCTAAGAAGTCCCCGTTCTCTTTTTGACTAGATCTATAACAGCTGATAATGCTTTCCCCACATCTCCCTGAATAAAAACATCCGCTTTATCATCTATATGCAAAGTCCCCATATTAATTATCATCAGTTTCGCACCAGACTCGATAGCATATATAGGCATATATGCCGCAGGATATATCATCAACGATGATCCGATCAGCATAAACAAATCACAATTTCGTGAAAACTTTTCAGCTTTGCTTACCTCTTCTGTAAGAGGAGGCTCACCGAAGGAAACAGTTGCCGCCTTCAATTTTCCGTTACAATCCGCACAAGTAGATTCCTCATTCTGACCTTCGGCTAGCCTCTTTGCGATTTCTAAAATATGATAACGCTTTCCACAATTGATGCATTTTAGCCATCTTAAGGAACCATGAAGCTCAATTAATTTATCATCAGGTATGCCTGTTTTTTGATGCAATCCATCCACATTTTGAGTAATAACGCAATCAAGCTTGCCCATTTTATAGATGTCCGCTATAGCATAATGAACAGCATTAGGTTGTGAATTTTCGATCATATGGAACATAGTCCATAACTGCCAGCTTCTTTTTCTCTCAGCAGGATCGCCTTGAAACTTGGGGAATGAATCTTCTTCAAGATTATCAGCAGATTTTCCTTGCTGTGGCTCGGCAGAACCAGCTATCCCTGTTCCAGTAAAGGCCACAATTTTCTTAGCATCAAATACCAGATTTGCTGCAGCCTCTACTAACTTTTCTGATATGTCCCCTTTTATCTGATTCCCCATTCTCATCCCCCGGATAGAATCCCTTATGTAAAAATAGCATTCATGATTGGTGATTCATTTCCGGTTAATATTCTAACAATCCCTGCTATGCTTTTTTCTAACGCTAAACCTTGACCTAATGGTAAGTCTCTTCCCCTCTTTACAGCTTCCTTTGCGTATCGTACTGCCACATTATTGTTAGACTTTATACATACCGCTATCATTTCAGCAGTAGACATCAATTCACCACGATTTACCACTCTATTAACAAGACCAATCCTTAAAGCTTCTTCAGAATCGATATATTCGCAGCTTAGCAGCAACTGTGAAGCTTTTCCTACACCGACAGTGCGAGGTAGTGTTTGACTCCCTCCTGCCGCAGGTATCATACCAAGCGCAACTTCGGGAACACCGAACACCGCATCAGTAGAAGCAATCCTGATATCACAAAACAAAGCGATTTCTACCCCTGAGCCTAATACATATCCATGCAATGCAGCGATTACAGGCTGTTTTAAACTTTCAAATAAACCCCAGACATCACGTTCCCACCTGACCTGCCGAGCGATTATAGGTGAAGGTGCTGTCCCAAACTCTGTCAGGTCCGCGCCAACACAGAATGCCCTCTCTCCAGAACCATTGATTATTACTACTTGCACATCGGGATCGTCTTTTATAGCAGAGAGGACTTCATATAGCTCATCGCGCATCTGTATATTATAACGATTCAATACTTGAGGGCGGTTCAGTGTAACTTTTGCTGTACCGTCGTGTTTTTCATAGATTATGGTATCAAAGCCACTCACAGATTTATTTTACCACAATCATTGTCAAAACATTAGGGGGTGCTTATTTTGTGTATTAGTGCGTATATATGTATGACCTAAAATGGTAGGTATTTCAATATCGATGGCAACTTACTATTCGCCTTTAAATGTAGGCGTTCTCTTCTCTAGAAATGCCTTGATTCCTTCCATCCTGTCACTTGTAGTCTGAATCAGAAAGTACAAATCAGCTTCAAGCCTCAATCCTTGCTCAAACGTAAGATCCATTCCTTTGTTGACAGCTTCTTTACAAAACCTCAGCGCAATAGGAGCTTTCTCTGCAATTTTCTGAACCAGGATATCAGCTTCTTTATCAATGTCCTGAAAGGGAACTATTTTCTGTACAAGTCCAATTCGGAACGCTTCCGCAGCATCAATTATATTGGCTGTTAAAATTAGTTCTAAGGCTTTGGCTTGACCTATCAATCGAGGAAGTCGCTGAGTACCCCCACTTGAAGGGATGGTTCCCTCAGTAACATGCGGAAGTGCAAAACGAGACTTATCACTGGCTATTCGAATATCACAAACAAGGGCTAATTCAAGGCCTTCGCCGATGGCATCCCCATTTATTATAGCAACGACTATTTTTTCGAGGCGGGCAATAGCGTTAATGGCTTCACATAGCGTTGCATCGGTTTCATTTGTTGTTCCAAGTGAGAATGTTTCTCCAAAAATTTTAATAACTACAACATTTACAGAATTGTCTTGATTGATAACATCACAAACATCGATCAGTTCCGTGCACATACACTCATATATCGAACGACCACATTCTGAAAGATCCGGAATGATATAGGCTATCAGACCTTTTTTCTTGAATTTTATTGTTTTATACTTCATGGCTCATCATAAATATAGACAACCCTAGCGATGATAAACGAGTATTTATGTAGTGTCAAGATAAAGATGGACACATAGATACAGAGTAAATATAATGTCTCTTACGGAGGATAATATGGATTTCTTGCGTCCCGCTCGTTGTTCCACATGCTTGCATCACAAACTGGGTCAATACGACCCAGAAGAAGACTATCAAGAGCATTGGTGCGAGATCGAAGAGAATGCTACGGAGGGATGCGTCTCCGGCATGCATCTGGAGAATTGCCTGTTTGCCGCTATCGGCGTCCCTGTGTGCAAATGCTATGATCGGATCGAAACCGTGCAAGCCGAGTTTTCCCAACAGCAAGAATGCGCCCCTGAGGTAGATCCGGCGTACAAAAAACCAAAAATGCTTATTTCCAAAGAGGAGATAATCTTCGAAGTGAGGAGACTGGCACAAGAGATAAACGATGACTATAAAGAGAAAACGCCGCTCATCATAGGCATACTGAAAGGCTCCTTCGTATTCCTGGCCGATCTCATCCGTTTTCTAGACATACCGGCTGAGATAGATTTCGTACGGCTCTCAAGCTACGGCTCGGCGAAAGTAAGCTCGGGCAAAGTCAAGATGGTACACGGCTTACAGGCCTCGTTAGAAGGCAGGGATGTAATCGTTGTTGATGATATAGTAGATACGGGTTTATCTATCAGCCAATTTGTAAAATACGTTAAAAAGCGCAAGCCGGCCTCCGTCAAGACCTGCGCCCTGTTGGACAAGCTCTCCCGCAGAAAGGTAGACATCACTATAGATTATGTCGGTATCACCATTCCAGACAAATTTGTCGTGGGCTATGGAATAGATTGTAACGAGGAATACCGTCACTTGCCCGACATCTGCATCGTGGAGGATTGAATGAGCTTAGCCAAATTGATAGCTGTAGCCCGAGGCAGCGCACCTGCTGACCTGATCCTGTCAAATGCGAAGATTATCAACACCTTCAGCGGAGAGATTGAAGAAGGCAACATAGCTATCTGGCGAGACAGAATCGCCGGTATTGGCGACTACGATAAAGGCAAGAAAGTAATCGATCTCAAAGGCAAGTATGTCTCGCCGGGGCTCATCAACGGCCACGTTCACATAGAGAGCTCGATGCTGCATATCGCACGATACGCAGAGGCAGTGGTGCCCCGAGGCGTCACCGGGATCGTGACCGACCTCCATGAAATTGCAAATGTTAAAGGCATAGCAGGAATCAAATATATCTTAAGCTGCGCAAAGTCATTACCGCTGAACATGTACTTCATGGCTCCATCCTGCGTCCCGGCAACTCACCTTGAGACCGCAGGCGCTTGCCTGACATCGGATGACATGCGACATATGCTTTCTTTTGATGAAACTATAGGCTTGGGAGAGATGATGAACTTCCCAGGCGTTCTGTTCGCCGACGGCCAGGTATTGGCCAAAATCAGTGCGTCTCAGGACAAAGTTATCGATGGGCACGCCCCAGGACTTGGCGGCAAGGATTTAAACGCCTATATTTCCAGCGGCATCACCTCGGACCACGAATCGACTAAACTCGCCGAGGCCCGGGAGAAGCTGCGAAAAGGCATGTACATCATGATACGCGAAGGATCATCGGAGAAGAACCTTGAGGAGTTGCTGCCGCTGGTTACCGATAAAACATATAAACGATGCATTTTCGTCGTCGACGATCGAAGCTGCTCCGACCTGCTGAGAGACGGTGATATAGATGCGGTAGTGCGCAAGGCGATAAGGCTGGGACTAGACCCTGTACGCGCGATACAGCTGGCCACGATCAACACGGCGGAACGCTTTAAAATTCCCTATATCGGCGCCATCGCCCCGGGATATATGGCGAACATAGCTGTCATAAGCGATCTGCGCAAGTTTAAAACAGAGATGGTATTTCACCACGGCAGATTGGTAGCCCGCGCTGGTACACCGCTATTCGCGCCATCGATACGTGAGAATAAACAAATGGCTCATACGATGAAGGTGAAACCGTTCGAAATCGAAGAGCTCAGAATTCCAGCCAACACATGGCACCACCCGGTCATAGAGATTGTACCGAACCAGATAATCACCAAGAGCGTCAACGAGAAAGCGAAGATATACGACGGCGCCGTCGTGGCGGACACAAAACACGATATATTAAAGCTCGTCGTGGTGGAACGGCACAAAGCCACCGGTAATATCGGCCTGGGTTTAGTGAAAGGCTTCGGCATAAAACGCGGCGCGCTTGCTTCCTCGATTGCTCACGATTCTCATAACATTGTTGCAGTAGGTACAAATGACAACGATCTCTATGCCGTGATAAAGAAGGTCGAGACATTGGGAGGAGGACTCGCTGTCGCCGCCGATGGCAAGGTGCTCAGCGCGCTCCCCCTCCCCATCGCCGGCTTGCTATCGGATCAACCGCTCGAACAAGTAGTTAAGAAGCTAGAGGAAGTGGAGAAGGCTGCCGCTAATCTGGGTTCGAAGCTTGCGGCACCTTTCGCGACACTGTCCTTCCTAGCGCTACCGGTGATATCGGAGCTGCGGCTGACCGACAAAGGATTAGTAGATGTACTGCAATTTAAAATACTCGAATGAACAACGAAGGCGCAAAGCATGAGTGAGAAAGCCGAACTAAAAGCTGTTGAATGGGTATCCGGGAAAGTTCGTTTGATAGACCAGACGAAACTGCCGCAGGAAGAGCTATATCTGGAGTTTTCCGACTACCGAGACATAGCTGAAGCTATAAAAATGCTGCGGGTTCGCGGCGCCCCGGCCATCGGCATCGCGGCCGCATATGGGCTGGCGTTAGGCGCAAACAGCATAAAGGCCAAATCGAAAAAGGAATTCATGACGAAGCTGCGCGCAATCTCCGACGAGCTGGCTGCCACTCGACCCACCGCGGTGAACCTGTTCTGGGCGCTTAAAAGGATGAACCATGCAGCGGAGGAAGGCGCTACAGTCGACGAGATAAAATCCATGCTCGTTGTGGAAGCGAAAAGGATAGACGCGGAAGACGAAGAAATGGAAAAAACGCTGAGCCTGTACGGAGCCTCACTGATAAAAGACGGCGATACGATCATGACTCACTGCAACACCGGCGCCCTGGCAGCAGGCTATGGCACCGCGCTGGGCGTGATAAAAGCTGCATGGGAAAGCGGTAAAAAGATACACGTCTTCGCCGGCGAGACCCGCCCTTTACTCCAAGGAGCGAGATTAACTGTGTGGGAACTTATCAGATATGGTATCCCATATACGCTCATTGCAGATACAATGACCGGTCACTTCTTATCGAAAGGAAAGATCGACTGCGTGATAGTAGGAGCCGATAGAATAGTTGCCAACGGCGACGTCGCGAATAAGATCGGCACGTACAACTTGGCGGTGCTCGCGATGGAAAACGGAGTGCCATTCTACGTAGCAGCTCCGACAAGCACGATAGACCTGTCGACATCGTCAGGAGAAATGATTCCTATCGAAGAGAGACGACCCGAGGAAGTGACTCACATCAAAGGTATTCCGATAGCCCCGCAAGGCTCGCATGTAGCTAATCCAGCCTTCGATGTTACTCCTCACCGCTATATATCTGCTATAATTACAGAGCGCGGCGTTTTACGTGAGCCTTATATCGAGCGTCTGAAGAAATCGCACTGAACTACATCTCACATATTTAAAATCATATTATTGACAACAGGAGAAGATAGAATAATGCCTGAAGCTAAGATCGGGGTCATCGGGGGTACCGGGCTATATCAGATGGAAGGCTTGACCAACATCGAGGAGGTAAAGCCCAAGACCCCTTTCGGCGAGCCCAGCGATTCCATTATAGTGGGCGTGCTCGACGGAACTAAAATAGCCTTTTTGCCGAGGCACGGCAGAGGCCACTTCATCAGCCCCAGCGAGATACCGGCCAGGGCCAATATCTATGCCCTTAAATCGCTTGGCGTTGAGTGTATCATCTCCGTAAGCGCGGTAGGAAGCCTGAAGGAAAGCATCCATCCATTGGACCTAGTTGTTCCAGATCAGATCATCGATCGCACCAAGAGCCGGGTAAATAGCTTCTTCACAGGCGGTATCGTCGCTCACGTGGGTTTTGCGCAGCCTTTCTGCCCATGCCTCAGCGATGTCCTGTATAAGTCAGCACTTGAAGAAAAAGCCAGGGTTCATCCTGAGGGAACATATATCATAATGGAGGGGCCTCTTTTTTCTACAAAAGCTGAGTCTAATCTCTACCGCTCATGGGGAGCCAGCATTATCGGCATGACCGCCCTGCCCGAGGCCAAGCTGGCCCGTGAAGCGGAGATTTGCTATGCTACTTTAGGCTGTGTCACCGACTACGATGTTTGGCATGAGACCGAGGAAGAAGTGACCATAGAGATTGCTATCGCCAACCTTAACCGCACCGCGGACATGGCAAAACGGATCGTCAGGAGAGCAGCGAGTCGCATTCCCAATAAGCGCAAGTGCCAGTGCGCCAGTGCACTGCAGAATGCTATTCTGACCGACCCCAAACTGATACCGCCCAAAACAAAGAAAGACTTAGCGCTCCTAATAGGAAAGTATATTCATTAAAGTGAAAACGTTATCCCGCTCTAAGTTCCAGTTAAGCGGTCTGCCAACTGCTATCGGCAGCTTGCCTCACACAGACCCCAGGAAGGCGTGCTCGCTGGTAGCTAAATACCTTCCTGAAATTCCATTGTGGTCTCAGTTACCCAAGCGCTCCTTCCTGGAAAACATGTATGCCCAGTACAGCGAGGGTTTTCCGGGATTGGTTATCGATAAGGATAGAATTTATGTCAACCTATCGAAAGACTTCGAAAAGCCCCTCGAAAAGCTATACGCAGCATACCTTGAGAACAAAATCGAAGAGTTTGCTATCGGTGAACGATACGCTGCGGGCCTGTACGAGTTTATCGATCACAGACCCAATCATCCTTTAGCTGTAAAAGGCCAAGTTACAGGGCCTATTACATGGGGCATGACCATAACGGACGAAAACCGCCGCCCTGTTCTCTATGATGAAACCGCGGCGGATGCCATAGTCAAACATCTGAATATGAAAGCCCGCTGGCAGGAGAGTAAACTCCGAGAACTATCCGACAACACGATCCTTTTCTTCGACGAGCCTTACATGTCCTCCGTAGGTTCGGCGTTCGTATCCATACCAAGAGAGCGCATTATCGAACTACTGGAAGAAACCTTCGATGGGATCAAGGGGCTGAAAGGCATTCATTGTTGCGGCAATACAGACTGGTCGCTAATACTGGATACCTCTGTAGATATTGTCAGCTTTGACGCCTATACTTACAGCCATACTATAGCTCTATATCAAGAAGCTTTAGGAAAATTCCTAGATGGCGGAGGCATTCTTGCTTGGGGGATTGTACCACACGAAGAGAAAGCGGTTAATAATGAAACGGTTTCAAGTTTATTAGACAGATTAACTGATGGTATGGCCGGAATTGAGCGCAAAGGGATTAAACGCAACAAAATAACAGAGCAGAGCCTATTGACGCCCGCATGTGGTCTGGGTGCTGTTTCTGAAGAGGTAGCCGAACATACGCTGAGTATGCTTTCTGAACTTTCACTAGCATTTAGAAACAAATACATTAAGTAAGAGGAACCTGCAGTTGGAATGTAACGTCAAATCAAATATGGAGAAGTGTTCTTGCACTTACGAACCATGTTCGCGCAAGGGAAAGTGCTGCGAGTGCGTTACATATCACAGGAGACAGGGGGAATTGCCGGGATGCCTGTTCCCTGCCGCAGTCGAACACACATACGATCGCTCTATAGAGAGATTCATCCAGTGTTTTAAGCAAGAAATGTGACTTTAGATACAGCCAATCAGCATGGAGAACAGATAGGATAAGCCTAAATGAAGATCGATCTCCATATCCATACAAAAACCGGATCCGATGGTAACTTGCCTATCGATGAGGTTTTCCGTGAAGCGAAACGCAGGGATATTAATTTTATGTCCATAACTGAACACGACAACATAGACGGACAGAAAGATGCATGTAGCCTGGCCGCAAAGCTCGGAATCCGTTACATGACCGGCGTTGAACTTAATGTTACCTTTCAATATAAGAACAAGCTCGGCTCGCTTGATTTCTTGGGTTATAACTATGACGCGAGTAACCCGGAGCTCAAGGATAAGCTGAAGCTGCTAATGGCTCATCGTGAAAAGAGAGCCGGGCAAATCCTGGAAAAGTTAAATGCAGCGTTCGACAAGGAAGGTATTCAAAGATTCACCGATGAGGATATCAGGAAAATACGCGAGAGCGTAGACGGCGCTTTCGGGAGGCCGCATATAGCGAATTATCTGGTCGAAAAAGGAATCGTCAGGGATAAGCAGCAGGCATTCGACAAGTACCTGGTGCGACTTGATGTGCTGAAGTTTCCATTATCACTGGAAGAAGCATCTCAATTAATCAGAAATGCAGGCGGTGTACTGGTGCATGCACACCCCAGCGATGATTATGGGACTTCCCTAGTAGAAATAACCACAAATTTAAATGAGCAGACCAATATTATTTCAAATTACATGCTGGAATACATTGATGGTGTTGAATGTTGGTATCCCAGGAGCAATAAAACGATAGCGGCTCACTATATCAATTTTGCCAAGCGCAATGCGCTTATAATGACAGGCGGTAGCGATTGTCACCAGAAACCTGTTATCATGGGGACTATAGATATACCTGACTGGGTTGCTGGTCAGTTCAACTTTAACTAGGAGGTAAAATCTATAATGGCCAAAGTGAAGGCAGATGTCAAAAATCCATCGCTCGCAGCAGCAGGAGCAGTGCGCATCGAATGGGCCGAACGCGACATGCCGGTGCTGCGTTTAATACGCAAACGCTTTGCCAAAGAGAAACCGCTGAAAGGTATCCGATTGGCAGCCTGCCTTCATGTCACCACAGAGACCGCGAACCTGGCGCTTACGCTGAAAGAAGGCGGAGCTGAGGTAGTCGTATGTGCCTCCAATCCCCTATCGACCCAGGATGAGACAGCTGCTGCTATTGTAAAAGAATTTGGGATATCGGTTTACGCTATAAAAGGCGAGGAGAACAAAACTTATTATAATCATATCAATGCTGTGCTGGACACAAAGCCGAACATAACAATGGATGACGGCGCAGACCTTGTATCTACAATTCATAAGGAACGCAAGGACCTTATAAAGAATATTATCGGCGGTACGGAAGAGACGACCACAGGCTGCATTCGACTAAATAGCATGGCTAAGGAGAAGAAACTTAAATACCCTATAATCGCGGTGAATGAAGCGGACACGAAACACCTGTTCGATAACAGATACGGCACAGGTCAAAGCACTCTAGATGGCATCACCCGCGCGACGAATATATTATGGGCCGGCAAAAGCGTAGTCGTATGCGGCTACGGCTGGTGCGGCAGGGGTGTCGCCATGAGAGCACGAGGAATGGGAAGCCATATTATTGTCACCGAAGTCAATCCGATTCGTGCTTTAGAGGCAACTATGGATGGCTACTCTGTTATGCCCATCGCCGAGGCGGCAAAGGTAGGAGATGTATTCATTACGCTTACCGGCGATATAAACGTTATTGATAAAATGCACTTCCCGAAGATGAAAGATGGAGCAATCGTAGCGAACAGCGGCCACTTCAATGTTGAGATAAACATAGCCGCTCTCGAAAAGCTCGCAGTCTCAAAACGCGGCCTGCGGCCTAATATAGATGAATACACTCTCAAAGACGGTAAGAAGATTTATCTTCTGGGAGAAGGAAGGTTGATCAACCTGGCAGCAGCCGAGGGGCACCCGGCCAGCGTGATGGACATGAGCTTCGCCAATCAGGCACTTTGTGCTGAGTTTCTGGTTAAAGAAGGAATCAAGAAGCCCGGTGTTTACAACGTGCCGACGGCAATTGATGAGAATGTAGGCAAATTGAAACTGGCGGCAATGGGTATATCTATTGATACGCTGACAGATGAACAGCGAAAATACCTTGAGAGTTGGGAATTAGGTACATAATCTGGAAAGGAATGCGTAATGAGCACATTTATGACATCACCATCTCTATTTCTGACCTCTGAATCGGTTACTGAAGGTCATCCTGATAAGCTTTGCGATCAGATATCGGATGCCATTCTTGATTCCATCATGGAAAAAGACCCGTTCGGTCGGGTGGCCTGCGAAGTCGCCACGACGACCGGTCTGGTTATCGTCATGGGTGAGATAACCACCAACTGCTACGTTGATGTGCCGCAGATAGTAAGGCAAGTGGTACAAGATGTGGGCTATATCAAACCGGAGTACGGTTTCGACTACCAGTCCGTGGGCGTAATGGTTTCCATTAAGGAGCAATCCAAAGACATCGACCGAGGCGTGAGCAAATCGATGGAGACCAAGGAAAGCGCCGGCATAAGCCACCTCGATGAAATCGGCGCAGGCGACCAGGGTATGATGGTTGGCTTTGCCTGCAATGAGACACCGGAGCTGATGCCCCTTCCCATCACCCTGGCGCACAAACTGTGCCGACGACTGGCTCAGGCCCGGAAGGAGAAAATTATTAAATACCTGCGTCCCGATGGTAAATCGCAGGTCACAGTCGAATATAGTAAGGGGATACCTAAGCGTATTGTCAACGTCGTCATCGGCGCCCAGCACGACGATAATGTGACCAGTGATCAGATTGAGAAAGACATCATCAAGCATGTGATTACCAAGGTGATTCCCGCGCAGTTGCTCGATGTTGATACAAAATACTACGTTAACGGCACCGGACGGTTCGTCATCGGAGGACCGGTATCGGATACGGGGGTTACCGGGCGCAAGATAATCGTCGATACGTACGGCGGCATAGCCCGGCACGGCGGCGGGGCCTTCTCCGGAAAGGACTGCACCAAGGTGGATCGCTCGGCCTCCTATATGGCACGGTACATCGCCAAAAACATTGTCGCCGCCGGACTGGCCGACCGCCTGGAGATACAGGTGGCTTATGTCATCGGCAAGGCGCATCCATTATCGGTTTCTATCGAGACCTTTGGCACCAACAAAGTATCCGATGAAATCATTAGAAAGCTCATTAACAAACACTTCGATCTACGGCCTGGTGCGATTATAGAAGCTCTGGATCTGCGACGGCCAATTTATCGTCAAACTGCTGCCTACGGACACTTCGGACGGCTCGACCTGGACTTGCCGTGGGAGAAAACCGACAAGGCGAATATACTTCGAAAAGAAGCCGGCATCAAAAACAAGTGACGCGGCAAAATATAATTGATCGAGCGTAAAGGAAACAGCCTAAAGTGAAAGCGGTCATCCTGGTCGGCGGTGAGGGAACGAGGCTCAGACCTCTAACATACAG
>CAYGXY010000012.1:0-7046 GCA_964354045.1 uncultured Dehalococcoidales bacterium | reverse complement strand
CCGGATGATCCATGTGTAGGGGCACATCGTGATGTGCCCTTTCTGGATTGCCCGATCAAGTCGGGCAATGACGGCTGAAATACAGGGGGTTGACCACAACTTAATCATGAGCACTATCAAATTCGCCAAGATGCAGGCCACCGGCAACGACTTCGTGGTTATAGAGGCAAAGCGAAACCGCGTCTGGACGAGGCACTGTCGCGCATTATGGAATGGAACAGATAATACTTAACATAAGGTGGTAAAATCGCTAAAAAATCGCGTACATACGATACGGACCCGCCAAATACTAAGCGGCAGCTTCACTCGACACGACCATCGATAGAGAAAGCATTCCTCGTAGGCGTAGATATCAAAGGCAGCACCGACAGGTGGTCGGTAGAGGATTCCATCGAAGAGCTAGCAATGCTGGCACAAACGGCTGGCGCAAAGGTGGAAGGCGCGATCATCCAGCACGTGCAAAGGTTGAATCATGCGTACTACATGGGCCAGGGCAAGGTAGAAGAACTGGCTGCACTGCGCGAGGAAGTTGGCTATAACCTCGTTATCTTCGACGACGAGCTTTCACCGTTACAGCAGCGCAACCTTGAGGATGCGCTCGAGGTGAAAATAATCGACCGCACAGCCCTGATACTCGATATCTTTGCCAAACGTGCACAAACACGCGAGGGACGCCTGCAGGTGGAGCTGGCGCAGCTTGAATACCTGCTGCCGCGATTAGTCGGACAATGGAGCCACCTCGAACGCCTCGGCGGCGGCATCGGCACCAGGGGCCCCGGCGAGTCGCAGCTGGAAACGGACCGAAGAATCATCAAACACAAGATCCTGCGCCTGAAAGACGAAATCGAGGGCATCAGGAAACATCGCGCCCTTTACCGCCGTCAGCGCACAACACACCTCATACCGGTTGCGTCCATAGTCGGTTATACCAACTCAGGGAAAAGCACTCTTATGAACGCGCTTAGCAACGCCGGCGTATTTGTAGAAGATAAGCTATTCGCCACCCTCGATCCAACTACTAGGAAAATCATGCTGCCGAATCTGCAGGAGGTACTTCTGACCGACACCGTGGGATTTATTCAGAAGCTGCCTACAATGTTAGTCGCCGCATTCAGGGCCACGCTGGAGGAATTGGACGAGGCCGACATTCTGCTGCACGTCATAGACATCACGCATCGAAACGCAGCCGAGCAAAGCGCAACGGTTGAACAGATACTTCAGGAACTCAAACTGGCTAACAAGCCGAGGATCGAAGTTCTCAACAAGCTCGACTTAGCGGTGCCCAGCGAAAGCGAGATGGGGGATTTCATTTCGAAAAATACAACCGGGGAAAAAGATTCCGTCCTGATTTCGGCAGCAAAAAAATGGGGGCTAAAAGCCCTGCTGGAAAAGATCGCTTTTGTACTCTCGGAAAGTGGTTCGCACAATAGAGGTTATGTCGAATAAAGTACCCTCAGAAGGGGTATGGTTGACATAATACTTCATCATTTATCTAAATATAAAATACACGTGCGGCACGTATAATTGACACATCACCTTCGGCAAAAAGGGGCATAAACTCGGTTTCAGTGGATTTCTGTATATCGACAGCGTTTTCAAGCCTGCCCAGGAGCTACCTCAACCGCACTATCATCAGCCCGTCCATCATTGGTATTATTACTTCTGCCCACCCACTGCTTTAGCGATCTTCACTACAGCACACTCGCCATTAGTCCACCATGCACATCTGTCCTCTCTACACAATCCAGGAGTCCCGTCTTCCCTGACCGGTGCTATCGGGCATGTTTTCTTGATTTCTGGTGCGCCCATGATGTGCCTCCCCTTTTTTAATGGCTATTTGAACTAACAGATATGAATATAGGCTCTTTGTATTGTTGTTCATACATTATACTACAAATAATTATCAAGATTTTAATGATAAAATCACATCCTTGCTGTTATATGATACTGAGTTTATAATTGTACAGCATCAATTGCGAACAGGAAATATGATGAAGCTGAACCGAACCATACCAACTATAGTCCTCGCTATCGCGCTTGCTTTGTCCTTTATAGCTGGGGTTACTTATTCTTCTCTTATATCACCAAATCGGAATGGGGATCTGCCGGAAGAGTTCGATTCCTTGATCGAGGTGTGGACACTTATTCAAGATAGTTATGTAAATCAAAGTGCCGTCGACACTGAAAAGCTAGCACAAGGCGCCATTGATGGCATGCTGCAAGCCCTCGGTGACCCTTACTCTTCTTACTATTATAACTACAGTACATTAGAGGACTACCTCCAGGGTTCATTCGAAGGCATCGGGGCAACTGTTAGCAAAGAGAGTGGACAGCTCGCTGTGGTCTCACCAATCAAGGGCAGTCCCGCTGAACAAGCGGGAATCAAATCAGGAGACATTATTCTGGAAATCGATGGAGAGCCCACCGACGATCTTACAGTCACCGAAGCAGTAATGAAAATACGTGGCCCTAAAGGCACTACTGTAACTCTTGTCATCCAGCACGAGGGTGAAAGCACCCCTGTTGAAATGCAGATTGTGCGCGACGAGATTACAGAACCCAGTATTGACTACAAACCTTTGTCTGATAATATAGGATACATACAGATTGCATATTTTGCAGACCATACCGTTCCTGAGTTTGAAACGGCTTTGAATGATGCAATAGATGACGAATGCACCGGGCTTATTCTAGACTTGAGGGGAAATCCCGGCGGCTATCTGGATGTTGTTGCTGATATTGCAGATGAATTCCTTGATAGCGGTATCATCCTGTACGAAGCCACGGACAGCCTAGAGATAATCCGTGACTGGGCTGCAAACCCTGGAGGGCTGGCCACCGATATCCCCCTCGCAGTACTTGTTGACGGAAGCAGCGCCAGCGGCAGCGAGGTCCTCGCCGGCGCGCTGCAGGACCACGGACGTGCTGCGATAATAGGGACCCAGACATTCGGCAAAGGCAGCGTTGATTCGACGTATGAGTTACAAGATGGATCTGCCCTATATCTGACCACAGCTCGGTGGCTTACCCCTGATAAGCATTTGATAGAGGGAATCGGTATTACACCGGATTACGAAGTGGAATTCAGCGAAGAAGACTGGGATAATGGCATCGACAACCAGCTTGATTATGCGGTCGAATACCTGAAATCATCGATTCAATGATGCCGCCCCGACCCAAGTTCTCTTTCGTCGTCGGCCTCGATACATTTGAGGCTGTCTGCAATAAGTGCTAGAATAGATTATGAAGTTAATCGCCAACAATCGCAAAGCGTACCACGATTACATCATCCTTGAAAGCTTTGAGGCTGGCATTGTTCTGACCGGCACAGAGATAAAATCTATCAGGGCTGGTCAGGTTAATTTACGTGAAGGATACGCTAGGACCGATGGCAACGGCGATATGTGGTTGTACAACGTGCATATTTCAAAGTACGACCCGGGCAGCAGATACAATCACGAGCCCACACGCAACAGAAAGCTGCTGCTCCATCGCAAACAGATAAACGATCTAACCGGAAGGACTACGCAGAAGGGATTCACGTTAATCCCGTTGAAGTTGTACCTTAACAAAAAGGGAATCGCAAAGGTAGAGATCGGCCTGGCCAGGGGCAAGAAGATCTACGATAAGCGCGAAAGCATGGTCCAACGCCAGGCGGATCGCGAGATGGAACGCGCCATCAAGACGAACACGCCAAAATAATTGCGATTCAAATATCGGGGACGAGTGGCTTCGACAGAGTCGGAGTGCTCTAGGATTGCAGGCCGAGGTGCCATTACCTCGTAAAACAGGTGGCAAAAAAGTAACTGATAAAGAATACGTTTTCGCGAGTTAAGCGATGACACACCACCTGACTCTCCCCCGGCGGATGAGGGTTGGTGACGATTAGCCGGGCTGCGGTGAGCACAACGCCGATAAGGTTCGCCTAAGGTAAACATCGGCTGGCCCGGGTGCACGCGGTCGGCAGTGTGCGCTCAGGCGAGAAAATAATCGCCGACTAAGCTTGTAGGATATCCTGAGTTTGCCTTCTCTGGACGGGGAGTTCGACCCTCCCCCGTCTCCACCAAAACAATCGAGCCTCTGATGTTATGTAAATCAGAGGCTCTTTAATATCTGCGCAGACTATCGTCGAGCTATCCTAAATAAAGCGCTCAAACCGTTCTTTTTTTGCCTTGCATATGGGACAGACTTCAGGAGGCGATTCCCTGGCGCACAGGTACCCGCAGACCGAGCACCTCCACACCGGATGAGAAAGCGCTGATAGATTGCCAGTAGACTTTTTGGCTTTCCTGCGTTTCCTTTTCTCGGCGGGCGGCCGCCGCTCCGGTATGGCACTCGCCTTCTTGTGTCCTTTCGCCACCGCCTCCGAGACATACAGGCCGCAATAACATACATCGTAATCGTTCAAATCGGCATCGCGGTAATCGCATGGGCAGATAATATCAATGTTCTCCTGCTTTTCCCCGGAAGACAATCGACACGGGCAGGACTGATACCCATACCTTTTCTCGTTCGTAAGCAGCCCACTGGCGAGCTCCCTGGCGAACTCCGCATCAGGATTCAGATGGTATCCCCCGGCCTCGGCCTCCCGCTTCAGCTTCTCATAGAATCGACTAACCTCGTCCGTGCTTACGGATATCTTGTCGGTCATAGCTTCAGCGCTTTCTTGATTTCATCCTCTTTGAATCCGACGATACACTTATTATCATTTATCACCATTGTCGGGAAAGAGCAGGCGGAGTTCCATTTCTTCACTGTCTCCATCGTCTGCTTCTTTTCGACCTCCTGCAGGAGGTCGACGTCTTCAAAATAGTATTCCACGCCGAGGTCATCTAGGAGCTTCTTGGTCTTTTTGCACCAGGGACAGGTGCTCAGAGCATATATAACTACGTGGCCGGCATTCTTGCCACCAACATGTTTTAAGCCCATTTTCAGCCTCCTAACAAGATACTGCTTCGAGCGTTCTTATGCTATCGATCTTACTTCTTCACAGGTTTTTTCACTGGTTTCTTTGCGCCCTTTGCACCCGTGGAGCTTTTCGAACCCTTGCCAAGCATTCCATATTTATTAGTACACACGATTTTGTCGCCGCACATCGGGCAGAACTTCCAGTCAGACCTAATCTCATACCCGCACTTCTTGCATATGACTATCGCTGCAACTACCGGCATATAACACCTCCCGAGCTTTCTAATATTATGTATAGAGATTATGACTTATGCCAAGAAGAAGTCAAGTATCCATCTATCAACAAATCGGATATTATATTATCGACATTACTCTAGGAGAAGAGTTATGAATCGCAAACTTAAAGTACAACTGATCGCACCCTGCGGCATGAACTGCGGCATCTGCATGGCTTATTTGAGAGAAAAAAATAAATGCCCCGGTTGCAGGGCAGCAGATACCAATAAAGCCATTAGCTGTATTAGATGTAAAATCAAAAACTGCGAAACTATTCAAAAAGGTAAAGTAGAGTTTTGTTTTGAATGCGAAAAGCACTGCGCCCGATTGAAACAACTGGACAAGCGCTATCGCACAAAATATCACATGAGCATGATAGAGAATCTTGAGTTCATTAGAGATAACGGCATGGATAAATTCCTGCGCTGGCAGACCGAGAAATACAAATGCCCGGCATGCGGCGGCATAATCTGCACACACAATGGCAGATGCTACCAATGCCAGCACGTCATCGAAGGATGGAAGGGATAAGCGACATGTCATCATACGGCTTGACCGGATGATTCAGAAGGCTGGATTGCCCGATCAAGTCGGGCAATGACAATAAATATGTCGGATTACACAGCTTCAAGGTTGCCCCACCCCCAATCTAGGTGTTAAACTATACTTCTAGCCCCAGTAATATGAAAATCGCAATCTCAGGCAAAGGCGGTGTCGGCAAATCGACAGTGGCGGCAGCATTTATATTGCTGATGGCGCGCAGGGGCATGCGTATTCTGGCAATCGATGCGGACCCAGACGCGAACCTTGCATCGGCTCTGGGAATAGCTGAAAAGGAGCGGCGCAAGATCGTTCCGATTTCAAAGCAGCGGGACTTGATCGAAGAGCGCACCGGCGCAAAGGTGAGGCAATACGGCCAGATGTTCAAGCTGAACCCGGAGGTCGCCGACATAGCGGAGAAATACGCCTATGTTCATAACGGGATCGCGTTGCTGGTGCTGGGCGCCATAGAGCAGGGAGGCAGCGGCTGCGCCTGTCCGGAGAGCGTGCTCATCCGCCAACTGGTCGCGGACCTGATCCTTTACAAAGATGACGCATTGGTCATGGACATGGAAGCCGGCATCGAGCACCTGGGGCGGTCCACCGTCAGCGGTGTCGATACGCTGCTCGTCGTTGTCGAGCCGGGGCAGCGCTCGCTGGAATCGGCGCAGCGCATACGGCAGATGGCACACGATATCGGCCTGGATAAGATAAAGTATATCGCGAACAAGAGCACTGGCAGCAGCGACGAAGCCTTTATCAGGAAAGCGTTGCCCGAAGGTGATATTATAGGAGTCATTCCATACAGCGATACGCTGCGGCGAATCGACAGGGACGGGATGTCGGTCATCGACGGGATGGATAAAGAGCTCTACGCAACGTTCGAGAATATGCTCGATAAGTTGATCGATATATCCAAACATTGAGTTCCCTGTATTTAAGGAGATAGATGGCTCACAGTTCAAAAAAGCCGAGCGAGCGGGTCTGGGACGAAGCCTCTCTGGAGATGCTGGTCAAGGCCGAGAGAGAGGACGTTGAAACCTGCCACACGCGCATGGACGCCCAGCACAATCAGTGCAAGTTCGGCACGAGCGGCGTCTGCTGCCGCATCTGCCACATGGGGCCCTGCCGCATAACGCCGAAGTCGCCGCTGGGCGTATGCGGAGCGGATGCGCACACCATCGTCGCACGCAACTTCCTGCGCGAGGCCACCGGCGGAACAGCCGCGCACTCGGACCACGGGCGGCATCTGGTGCTGCTGCTCAAGAAGATTGCGCAGGGCAAGGCATCGGGATACGAGATAAAGGACGAGCAAGCGCTAC
>CAYGXY010000011.1:0-2809 GCA_964354045.1 uncultured Dehalococcoidales bacterium | reverse complement strand
GGCGCAGGAGATTTCTCTCCTGGCGAGGGTCTCAGTCCGTAGGGCGGGCATATCGCGATGTGCCCCTACAATTAACCAGGGAGCGAGAGAATTGTGATCATGCGCCTCAGAGGATAGCACACTGCTGAGATTTTTCCTTCTATTAGTTAAAAGGACTATGTTATAATGTGCTAACTCGAAAAGGGATGAGAGGTGCAATCGAATGCGGGTCGCGATAATCGGGTTAGGGCTGATTGGCGGATCGATGGGATTAGCCTTAAAGGCATCCGGTGCAGAGGTAGCAGGATACGCAAGAAAGACTGAAGTAGCCGCATTGGCTCTGGAACGCGGGGTTGTAGACCGGTGCGGTCGCGATCTTCCATCGACAATAAAAGGGGCGGAAATAATAGTTGTCGCAACCCCGGTCCTCGCTATAAAAGATGTATTTGTCGATATAGCTAAATACCTCGCTAAAGGTGTCATTGTCACTGATGTTGCGAGTACGAAGGTAGATGTCATGAACTGGGCCGGGCAATACCTTACTGCCAAGGCGTGTTTTATCGGGGGGCATCCCATGTCTGGCAAGGAAGTCTCCGGCATAGCTGCTTCCGATGTCAACCTGTTCCGCGGCTGCACGTATTGCTTAGTCCCCGGGAAGAATTTTAATGCTGAGTCGCGGAAAAAGATGGAGGATATGGTTAAGGTGATAGGCGCCAGACCATTTTATATAGAGGCGCAGGAACATGATACACTGGTGGCAGGGATCAGCCACCTTCCGCATCTGGTATCTGTAGCCCTTGTAAATGCAACTGCAAATGATGCTAACTGGGCTGCTATGGCTAAGCTGGCTGCCTCAGGTTACAGGGATACAACTCGTTTAGCATCCGGGGATCCAAGGATGAGCCGTGATATATGCCTCACGAATAAAAAGCCCATTCTGGAAGCCATAGATAACTATATCCGCAGTCTTAATGAATTGCGACGTTTGATAAGTGACGGCGATGAGAAAATTGAAGATCACTTTATACAGGCTAAAGATGCAAGAGAGGGCTGGCTGCGCCAGAAATGATGTGCAATGGATAAATGTTTGACGAGCCGCAAATGCCTGCGAGGTGAGATCATAACTCCCGGCGACAAATCAATATCGCATCGCGCCCTTATTTTAAACAGTATTGCCAAGGGCAAGTCGCGCATAGAGAACCTGGCCTCCGGTGACGATGTACGTTCGACCATGTCCTGTCTGAGGGCGCTGGGCGTGAATATAAGCGGTCAAGGGAATATTTACACAGTAAACGGTGTCGGACCTGAAGGGTTCAGGTCTCCCGACGATGTGCTTAACGCCGGCAACAGCGGCACGACGATGCGCCTCCTTGGCGGGCTGCTGGCGGCTCAGCCGTTCTTCTCGGTTATCACCGGGGACGATTCCTTGCGCTCGCGTCCCATGGATCGCTTGATTCACCCGTTGCGTCATATGGGTGCGGATATATGGGGCCGGAAAAATGATTCGCTCCCGCCGTTGGCGATAAAAGGCCACAGATTAAAGGGGATAACATACAAGCTGCCGGTTGCCAGCGCCCAGATCAAGTCTGCGGTGTTGATTGCCGGCCTTTTCGCCGAGGGGAAGACCACGCTTATAGAGCCGGCGGCCTCCAGGGATCATACGGAGCGCATGATCAGCGCTCTGGGCGTAAAGATAACCCGTGATGGCAAGACCATAGAACTGACCCCTTCTGCCCCAAAGGCGCCTGTTGACGTGTCGGTGCCGGGCGATATCAGCTCGGCGGCTTTCTGGCTTGTTGCCGCTGCCATACATCCTGATGCCAAGTTGCGCATTTTAAATGTGGGCATCAATCCGACGAGGGCCGGGATAATCGATGTCCTTATTGAGATGGGGGCCAAGCTGAAGGTGGATCGTGTTGTCAAGGAGGGGGGTGAGCCTGTCGCCGATGTCTCGATAGAAACAAGTGATTTGATAGGCATAAGGATCAGAGGCAACATGATCCCGCGCATAATCGATGAGATTCCCCTCATAGCCCTGGCCGGTGCGTGCGCTACCGGTACTACAGTGATACGCGGCGCCCAGGAGCTGCGGGTAAAAGAGTCAGACAGAATCCGTACAACAGTGACCGAGTTATCCAAGCTCGGCGTCGATATAGAGGAATTATCAGACGGCATGGTAATAAATGGCAGTGGTTCTATCAAGGGAGGGAATTGCGAGAGCCATGGCGATCACAGGCTGGCGATGACACTGGGGATCGCGTCTCTGATCTCTCAGGGAGAAGTGATAATCAATAACGCAGAGTCAGTGACAGTTTCTTATCCCGGTTTCTGGGAGGAACTCGAGAGGATTGCCGGATAGAGAATTGAGAAAGGTTAGGCAGCAGGATAAGTCATGAATGCAGAATTGGTACATGTTGGCTTCGGCAACGTTATAGCTGTAAATAAGGTCGTTGCGATTGCGCATCCAAATTCGGCTCCGATGAAGCGCATGGTGCAAGAGGGCAAGGTGGAGGGTCTGGTGGTGGACCTCACCAGCGGCAGGAAGACAAAGGCAGTGATAATAATGGATAGCGGACATATTGTGCTGGCGGCGATAGCTCCGGAGACCATTGCCGGCAGAGTTACAGTGAGCCGGGGGGAGTAATTCTGAAAGCGGAAGTTCCTGTCAGCAAGCAACCTTTGTTGTTCGTGCTCTCCGGCCCATCGGGGGTAGGCAAGGATGTTGTTCTGATGCGGGTAAAATCACTTCCAAGGTCGATGCGCTTTGTCGTGACGACTACTACCAGGCCTAAGCGCGAGGTGGAGTTCAATGGTGTTCACTATGATTTTG
>CAYGXY010000010.1:0-6559 GCA_964354045.1 uncultured Dehalococcoidales bacterium | reverse complement strand
GCCTTACAAGCGACATGGCCGCCAAACAGGGCGGCATCCGCCTTTGTTCGCCTGCACAACTCAATTGTTGCGTCGATAAACTGTTCCCATGGACCTCCGCATTCCCTTGTCATCGGCATGAGCTTTAGCTTTTCTGCCAGCTCCATCATTATTTTGTCGTAATCGGAAATATCTTCTACAGGTTGCATGGTGAAATTGTTCATCATGCTGTTTACAGATACGGCACCATACTCTTGTTCCAACCACGAAAACGTGAACAGGTCAAAGGCCGGTGCACCGTATATCCAGACCAGTCGATATTTTTCCTTGCCTGACAGTAAACCGCTCTCGCCCTTCTCCACCTTCTCTTTAGTCATCAAATATCTTTGCTTGAGATAGTCCACCAGCTCGGGTCTACCTGCCATACACAGCACAGCCGGATACTCTGCAAGTATCTCCAGGCTGAAGTAAGGGCAGGGAGCAGCCTCCCTTAGCTTGTCAAGCTTGAGGTAATATTCATGAGCAAGATTCGAATATTCCATCGCCTGTTTAAGTTTGTCCAAATCAAGTTTCCGGTTGGTCTTTTCCTCCAGGAATTTCACCATCCTCTTCAATTCGCCAGCTATGTATTCAGTGCCCTTCTCACTGCGGAGATATGGCATATCGATGCAGAAATACGGGAAATCGAAGCGTTTAGATGCGACCGAATACATTGCCAAGTTGGAATCGCAGGGCTGCGACGGTACTACCAGTACATCCGGCGCAGCTATATCCCCGGATAACATAGCACCTATTAACACCTTGTTGCTCGAGCATATGTAGTTAGGTATGGATTTCTCGGCCGTATCGATATACTCCAGCGCCTTAGGGCCAAACGGGGCGACAAGCCCGTTCACAACCTCTACAACAACAGGCACCATATCCATCGCCCAGAATATCTCTGAAGGCACTGCGAAGTTGATCCACGCCAGCGGTCTTCCCTTCGCCTGTGCCTCTCCTGCCTCCGCAAAATATGTGTTCAATAGATTCATCAGCCATCCAATTCCACGGGTTTCCTCTCCTCCTACTGCCGACAATGCAGCATTATAAATAATCAGGCTTTCTGCTACCTGCTCCAGAACGCTCTTCCTTTCCTCCGTCATTTCATCCCCCTATCGTTTCCAAAAAAGCCTGCACCCTGGTTCGTATCTGGCCGACACCACCCATCGCGTATTCCCTCTCAAGGCTCAGCAGTGGAACACCCGATTTTTTTAAATCCTGGTCAATATACAGAAGCTGACCACCCCACAGGTCGCAATACCGCATCCTCTGGAAAACTACTCCGTCAACCTTAAAGTCCTTGACCATTTGCTTGATGAAATCACACCGCTGGACAACACGGTCGGTCATATTGGCACAGGAGGGGCGATTTAAGTAAGACCTGGCCAGATTGAGCATCAGATCCCCCTTAATATCAACAGGCTCCCAGAAATACCTGCTACCGGAACAGATGCTATCAGTGACCACCAGCCCACCAAGCCCCTCCATTACCCCCAGATAGTCCGGATTGTCGCACCCTCCGCTTCCGGCTATCATAAGCCTGGCCCTGTACTTCGATATTCCTTTCCTTTGCCGAAGCTCATCCAACAGCTTCCTAAGCATCTGGTTATACATGTCCTTTGGAAGGGAACTGCCAGCCAGGATAACGCTTAGCGTCTCCGCTCCGCTTATCGGTGGAGACTCTCTTTTACGGAGCTCGTACAGCTCTCTCAATAGATGCCTTGTTTCGTTGTAGATTTCTATCGCGCGCCTTAACCTTTCTTCTGTAACTTTCACCCCGAAAGCCGTCTCTACGCTTTCCTTAAATCGAGCAATCTCACCTTTATGCCATAAAGCCACCTCATCGGCACCGACCTTATGGGGGATGCTGAAGAGATGCACGTACGGATAATCCAGCGCCTCTCTTACAATGTCATACAAGCGGCGGGTATGGTCACAGCTATTTGTGCAAATGAAACCATCAAGGAAATCAAATTTACCATCAAACATGTACTGAAGGCAGGAGCGCATGAATGTGCAGTTCAGGTGACTCATATACACATCTGCAGACGTTGTCTCTAGACAAGAAGGGGCCCTTAAGCGAATAGGGAATATGTCGGCTGCGTACAGTATCTCTTCCGGCACCTGCGTACACAGGAATCCGACGACCTTTTTGCCTGCGGCTTTCCACTCGTTGACAGTGGGATTAACTAGATTTGTGGACAGGGCAGTTAATTCTTCCAGAATGCCCATTAAGAACTCCTTTTTTACTCCGATAATGCAATTACAAGATCGCCGCCGCTCCGCTCGACTGCATATCGTTTTAACGGCTTCTTGGCAGGCCCTCCGATAGGATTGCCTTCAAGATCGAAAGTGGAATGATTTACACTGCAGCAACGCAGTTTGGGTTCTCCTGGAACAGGGTCGAGTTTGCGATGGCCGATGTGTGTGCACCGGTTGGAAAATGCAAGATAAATATCATCATCGGTTCTGAAAAGCAACACGGGTTTAGCAAGTCCTTTCCCTTTTAGATAGACCCCTTTTCCTTTTTGTGGCGGCTCGGTCATATTACTGAGCTTCACTCTTACCTTGTTCCCTTCGATGCCCCACAAGCTGTTGCTCAGTGGTTTGGTTTCACAGATACCCAATGCAGCTTTGATGATACTCATGAGCTTCCTTTCTATTTATTTTTACAAGGAGCTACTTGTTTGGGCCATTCTTCAAAAGAGGGATTATCCTTCTTATAATCTCCTCTATAGCCATTACGCTTGGCGAAGTATGCGGGATATCGATCAAGGGCTTGCCGGCTGAATCATATTCCGTTATACATTCGTCATCTGGAATATGGCCAAATATCTCTATTCCCCACCGCCTTGCGCTTTCTACTATCAGCCTATCGTCTGTCTTTGCCTTACACCTGTTGAGAATCAGCCCCGTTGTGGTGGGTTTCATAGATTCATCGTCCTGTGAAACACTCAGTATTGATCCCGCAACTCGAATACCTCTGGCTGAGGAGTCCGTGACGATTAGAATGATATCAACCCCATTGACGACCCTCCTATTAATCTGCTCAGGGCCCGCCTCACAATCGATAAGGGTTATGTCAAACTGTTTTGAGAGACGATCAATTCCATACTTGAGTAGATCATTGATGGCGCAGTAGCATCCCGGACCTTCAGGCCGGCCCATTGTAAGCAGATTGAATCCTGTTCCAGATTCAAGGGCTTCTTCCATTACAACCCGAATATTTTTATCCTTCATCTCAGCCCTTGCTTTAGGGTCTTTGATCATTTGACTGCGAATTTCGGCCACAGTTTGCTTTATATCTACTCCAAGGGCATAGGACAGGTTAATGGCAGAATCGGCGTCAATAGCTAAAAGCTTGATGTTATCGTCTCGGGCAAGCAATCCCGTCATGATGGCAGTAAGCATTGTTTTGCCACTGCCACCTTTGCCGGTTATAGCAATCTTTTTCCCGCCGACAGTTGACGACATTTTCTCCGGTTCAGGCATTACTTACCCCACTCTATAGGCAAGGAGCCGATGAATTTCAGCAGCTCGACAAACCCTCCGACCTGCTTCATCAGTTTGGCCATGTCTCCATCAATCTTCACGTATCCTAACGCCGCTATCAGGCTCATCTTCTGCTGAATAATATCGATGAGCTTTTCGAATTTGCATACAACCCTGGCATCGAACTTAGATTTATCCAGAGGTGCTGTCCTTAGGTCACTTGGGGCCGGCTTTATTATCACTGCGACATCAATTATCTCCCCATTTTTAAGTATAAGCATAGCCTGCCGGTCTTCTTTTCCTGGGCAGTCCGTTGCCACCAGAAACAATGCAATATTGAGATCCTTGAATCCCTTTCGTACCTCTGGATCTTTCGCTCGCTTTACCATTTCATCAACCATTTCTTGCGATACCAACTTCATGGTTTATTCCTCCTTTAAAAATTTCTGTAAGCGAATCGGTATGTCGCATACGACAACTATTACAGCGTTACTACTAAACCACAGCCTCCAAATGCCTGGCCAGACGCTTGGCCAGCACTACGACGGTGAGAGCAGGCGGCCGTCCCGGCGCCTTGGGGAAGGCGCTGGTATCACAGCAGTAAAGGTTCTTGACCTGTGTTGACAGATTCGTGTCTAACAGCACGCCGACTTTGACCGTGCTGCTGGGATGTCCCAGAACGAAATTGGAATGATGCAGATCGTCCGGGTCGCAACCCGCTCTCACCAGTATCTTCTCGGCGGTATTGCGGGCATGCTTGAACACCTTCCAATCTTTATCAGTGAACTTCTTACTTATCTTGCCGTTGGGATAGCATGTACCCTGCCCCTCATCTGAAACCTTCTCGAACACACTCAACACTTTGCTATACCGCTTAATCCTGGTTAAATACTTAAGCGGCTCGTCCTGCATGAACTGTGTGTGCCAGGAGACCATCGGCGCAGCCATAGCGCAATATACCACCCCGTTCTCCTCATCATGCCAGCCCACGGCCATGCTATGCTCGCCAGAATTTCCCTTCCCTTCCTTTAAAAAACCGAATGAGAACGTCGTAGGATCTCCGGTGAACCAGCTTCCGGCGTCTTTAATGCCGATTCGCTGCAGCAACTGTGCAGTATGAACTCCGCCACAGGCGCACACTGTCACCTTGGCATGAACACTATATTCACCGCCCTTCCCTTTGGCTTTAACGCCGCCCGCAGTACCGTTCTCGACAATGATGTCTGTTACTTTGGTGCTGGGTAGTATAATCGCTCCGTGCTTCACAGCCTCATCAGCGTACTCCATAGCCGTCCATTTAGCGTCCCGGTAGCAGCCCATGACGCAGCCGACACAGCCGGCGACGCACTTGCTGAAATCTATGTGCCGGGCCACCTTATCGAAGGGGATGCCGATTTCGTTGGCCGCCTGCCAGATCCTCCTTGTCCCCTGTCCGATGAACTCATCAGGCGGCATAGCGTACCAGGTCTCGCGCGCCGCATCATCAACCATCTCCTGCTCGAACTCGATGCCATATTCCTTCCAATACTCATGCCCGGGCAGAAACGCTGATCCGGCATAAAGTAACGTACCGCCGCCAACGCCTCGGCCGAGAATAACCGAGTAACCTTCCGTTGTTCTTCGTGTTGGGAACAGGTGGGGTGATTTCTCCATTCGATAGAGGATGCCAAGCGGGTTGCCGAAAAATCTTTTACTGTAGGTACCTTGCTCGATAAGGACTACCTTTTTACCTTTATTAGATAGCTCTTTGGCAAGTGTACAACCGGCAGGGCCGGCTCCGGCGATTACGACATCGGTATCTAAAACTGTACATTTACCTGTCATTTCAGCTCCTTTATTAATCTATATATACGCTATAGATTTGTGTTAGAAGCTTGGTTAGTCATGTTATTAGTATGTCAATGATTCGTATACGAACTATATGCCATTTCAGTTTGTTTGTCAAGCTCGCAGCTCCTCATGTGCGCATGTATATTCTTCATGTGTGATATAATTGAAACACTTATGAGCTACTTGGTCCGATTGATGAGAATTTTTGTTCAGATCGCATAATTGATAGTACGTCATTAATGATTGGCCATTGAAGAAACGGAGCTAGGAATGTCCGCAAAATTAGATAGAGAGGGAAAATCAACTTATAAGAAATACGCTCCATTCATGAGCAGCAGCTACAATATGTATGTGCATATACATATGACACAGAAAGCCCTGTTAAATGCAAGATACAGCGAGGTAAAAGCATTCGGAATAACAATTATGGAGCTAGCGCTTCTCACGATAGTGAAGGGACTCGGTGGGGAGGCGACACCTGCACAGATAGCCCGGTTGATTATGCGAAGGCGCTCCACGGTATCTGGGCTTTTAAACCGCATGGAGCGCAACGGATTGATTAGACGCTCCGAATATGAAAACAATAAAAGGCTTAGGAAAGTGACTCTGACGGTTAAAGGGAAAAAAGTCTTGGAGCAAACCTGGGAAATGGATAACATAGACGATATTATTGGCTCGATATCAGATGATGAATTCAGGCGACTCTGGTCACTTTTAGAGAAACTCCAAGGCCTCGCACTTAAACAGATTAAGTAGACAACGAAGGGCAGACGCCTCGTAGCACTCTCACCGTCTACGATTGCAGTCTTAAGGGAACATAGAATACAACAAGAGCAACTGAAACAATCTTTGGGCACAACTCTAGCGGATGATGATCTTGTATTCTGCCAGCCCGATGGAAAGCTCTTATTACCTGACAGTATCACTCATGCATGGCGTAAACTGGCAAGCCACACCGGACTGAAAGGTGTTCGTCTGCATGACGCACGCCATACCCACGCGTCTTTGATGTTGAAGCAAGGGATCCACCCCAAGATAGTCCAAGAGCGCTTAGGTCACGCCAGCATACAGATAACCCTTGATACATACAGTCACGTGGCTCCTGGACTTCAAGAGGCTGCTACTATGCGGTTTGATGAGATTATGATTCCCACGAGTGAAAATGAGGCTGTTAAAAAAATCGGTTAGCTATCCGTTAGTTTTTTGGGATATACAAGAC
>CAYGXY010000009.1:0-8635 GCA_964354045.1 uncultured Dehalococcoidales bacterium | reverse complement strand
GATATCGTTTGCTGAGTTGAAAGGAATTGATACAAAGATATTAAAAGCCGTTCTCGATACAAATGACGACCAGCCCCAAAAATTAATGGCACTGCTCAAAAAACATCTCAATATCCGAGGAAAAACTATTGGTGTCCTTGGCTTATCCTTTAAACCGGAAACCGATGATATCCGGGAAAGCAGGGCTATTCCGGTTATTACCGAGCTCCTCGCAGAAGGTGCTGAGGTAATTGCATTCGATCCAATCGCGATGCCTGAATTTTCTGTTCTGTTCCCAAATATTCTTTATACGGATACAGCAAGGGGTGTTTTTACATCAGATGCGATTATAATAATTACAGAATGGCCAGAATTTTCCCGGCTGGATTATTCAGGAAAAATTGTCATTGATGGCAGGAGAATTTTAAAAGCAAAACGGGAGGCTGCAGTTTATGAGGGGTTATGCTGGTAAGGATAATGGGATTTCTAAAATTATGGCGAATTGCTGTGCCTGCAAGCGCCAGATATCCAGTATTTGGGAGAAATAATCTATGACCACAATCCGTAAAGCGATTATTCCGGCGGCAGGACTTGGTACCCGTTTTTTACCAGTCACAAAGTCCATGCCCAAGGAAATGCTACCTATTATCGATAAACCAGTTATTCATCACGTTGTTGAAGAAGCTGTTGATGCCGGCATTGAAGATATAATCATCATCACCGGCAGGGGAAAACGAGCAATTGAAGATTATTTTGATGCTTCTCCTGAACTGGAAATGAGGTTGAAAGACCAGAAAAAAATTGAACAGCTTAAACAATTAAAGGAAATATCAGACTTTCCAGGTATTCACTATGTCCGCCAGAAAGAGCCCATGGGTCTTGGCGATGCAATTCTTAAAGCTGAGAAACATATCGGGAATGAGCCATTTGCCGTACTTTTAGGTGATGATATTATTGTCAACAGCCAATCGTGCACTGGGCAGCTGATGTCGGTCTTTTCCCGGTTTCAAAAATCGATAATATCCATTGAATTACTGCCACCGGAAAAGATCAGTAGCTACGGAATCATCAAAGGCTCAGAGATCGAACCGGATATTTTTGCTATTCAGGATATCATTGAAAAACCGGCACTGGATTTAGCCCCTTCGAATCTTGGAGCAATAGGTAGGTATATTTTCGTTCCGGAAATTTTTGACTGTCTGAAACGTACGTCCCCGGGAGTGGGAAATGAGATCCAACTCACTGATGCGATTCGCCTCTTGTTAAAAGAACAGCCGGTCTACGCCTATAAATTCAGGGGAAAACGATATGATACCGGTGATAAATTGGGATATATTGAAACAATTATCGATTATGCCCTGAAAGACCCCCATCTCCAGAAAAACCTGAAAAAATTCCTTATGGATCGGTTGAACCAGGATTAAGGGAATTTATGAGTAAATGTCGTTTTGATATCGCGCGAAATCATTAACACTTTTCTCGACAAATTTACTTTGTGTTCGCACCTTCCCTTTTTATCTCCCGCCTTATGAAAATCAGCTCAATCCAGCGACAGAGCTTAATATCACTTTCTTCAACTATTGCTCTGACGGTAATCGGATTTCTCTCAACAATATATTTTGCCCATACTCTGGGGCCGGCACCACTCGGTGCTTACTTCCTTTTCCTTGCATATTTTGGAATTTTTAACCTTGTTGGCGACGGAGGGTTTGGGAATGCAGCAGCCAAACGGATATCTGAGGGAAAAGAACCAAATGAATATCTTTCAGCATTTGCTTTTATCAGGATTATACTTCTTACGCTTTCGGTCTCTTTAGTTCTCGTAGCAGAACCCTATTTCAAGGATCTTACTTCATCAGGAGTTTTTTTCTGGATCCTATTAGCCCTTATCGTATCAGTTTTCTCAAGCATTACTGGGATAGGTGTTTATGGAGCGGGAAAAGTAGGGGTGTATCAGATTAGTACATTTGCGGATGCACTCGTGCGTACTCTTTTCCAAATCACCGCAGTGTTTCTTGGGTTTGGTGTTGCAGGGCTAACCGGGGGTTTTGTCGGGGGGCTCATTGCCGGGGGAATGATGAATCTCCGGTACCTTGACCTCAAATTAGTCCGGTTCGGGTTATCTCATCTAAAAAACCTGTCCGGCTTTTCATTCTGGATTTTTTTAACAGCGAGTGGTTCATTAGTATTCTGCTATGCTGATACAATCCTCATCGGATTTTTCATGAGTAATGCGGACGTCGGGATTTATCGCACTGCATTTCAGCTTACTTCTGTCGCCACTTTTGCAACATTAGCATTCCATACCGTTCTATATCCAAAAATCAGTAATTGGGGGACGCAAGGACAGTTTGCAGAAATTGAGAATTCTCTCGCGAGAGCCTGGACATATTCACTGTTTCTCGCGATACCAACCTGCATTGGCGGGTGGATTCTGGGGGATAAACTTCTTTATTATCTTTACGGGGAATCTTTTGTTGGGGGAGTGACAGCCCTTTATTTCCTTTTATTTGTGCAGGTTGTCAATGTCTTCATGTTTCTTGGAACAATGAGCCTCGCTGCGCTCAACCGACCAAAAGATGCTTTCTGGGTAACTTTAATTGCTGCGATTGTTAACGTCATTCTTGATATCCTACTTATACCAATGATGGGGATCACGGGAGCGGCTGTAGCGACACTAATCGCCATGATAATTAATGCTGTTGGAGCTCTTATTCTCCTCTCTGGGGTCATTTCAGTAAAATTCGAATACGGTCCTGTAAAAAATATACTCTATGCTGCAGGGTTTATGGGTATTGTCGTTCTCTTTATTCGGGTTCTCCTCCCCCTTACCCAAGTAATCGCTGTGTTAGCCGTCGTAATAATTGGGGCACTAATCTACATACTTCTTTTATTTAAACTGGACCGGAAAATTCGTGATGAACTCAAGGACCTCAGTGTCAATCTCGGTCTTCCGTGGCCAAGGTGGTTTTGAGAGAGAGGAATATCCTATAAGAAGACTGAAGAAGCAAAATAAAAAGGTAAGGCATACAAAATACTATCAACAACCAAAAAAATCATTTATCAACCTCCAGTTTAATTGTATTAACTATTCCGAATACAGGCAGAAAACAACATTCATAGGATTATTCCTCTTAATGTTGGGATCAGGAAAACAGGAGTATGTATGGCAGAAACCTTAGGCTCACTTTGTGACAAGCTCACCATCGTAAAACTGAAACAATTTCATACCAAAGACGTAGAGCGTCTTGAGAGTCTTGCTCATCAGGAAACACAACTTTGTGAAGAGATAGATGCTTTCATTTATGACGCAGTACAAGGAAAGATACCTAAAGAACGATTAGTCTTTTCCTCAAATAAAATCTATAAAAAGAAAGGAAATGAAATAACTGAAATAAAAGGTTCAATAAGCACCTTTTTTTCCGAACTCGCGAAAGTAAATTGCGATCTATGGCATGAGCAGGAAAAGGTCTACGAATTTGAGAAAGTGCCTTACAATGACAAGGATATAGTTGTTAAACGGCTTGCTTTATTGAACCTTCAACGGACCCAATGTATTGATAAAATTGATAAAAGTCTACAGCAGATGATCGTAAGCGAACGTTAAATTAGAAATGAGATTAATTATCCACGAAGAAGAGTCTGAACATGTATTCTGAAATAATCAATTGCCGCATTTGCCATAATACTAATCTTATTAATGTTCTCTCATTGGGAGAACAAGCTCTCACCGGTGTTTTTCCTCATCATATTTCAGAAGTTGTTTCGAGTGGGCCGCTGGATCTGGTATGGTGCTCGAAATGTGGATTACTTCAACTAAAACAATCGTATAACCTGGATGAAATGTATGGTGATAATTATGGATATCGTTCGGGACTCAACGCATTTATGGTACGCCATCTGACAAATAAAATCAAAACCCTGGAAAATTTAGTAAAACTAACAAAAAATGACTTGGTCCTGGATATTGGCAGCAATGACGCTACATCATTAAAAGCCTACACGGTAAAATGTAAAAAAGTAGGAATCGACCCGACAGGGACAAAATTTAAAAGTTATTATACTGATGATATCGAACTCATTCCGGATTTTTTTTCAAAGGAAGTTTTTTCCAAAAAATATCCAACCGAAAAAGCAAAAATTGTCACATCTATTGCCATGTTTTATGATCTTGAAGAGCCGGCAGCTTTTGTCAAGGACGTCCGGGAGATATTATCAAATACTGGCATCTGGCACTTTGAACAAAGTTACATGCCCTCAATGCTTCGTTCCAATGCATACGATACAGTATGCCATGAACATCTTGAATTCTATTCTTTCAAAGTGATCAAGAGTCTGTTGGAAGATTGCGGACTCCGAGTTATAGATGTGCAAATGAATTCCATAAATGGCGGCAGTTTTGCAGTGACCGTGTGCAAAAAGAATGCTCCATTCCGCTCAAATCATCCGGTAATCGAATGGATGTTACAGCAGGAAGATGATATGCGGTTGGATACTCCGCGACCGTATCGAAATTTCGAAGAAAAAGTTTTCCTTCACCGGAAAAATTTATTGGACCTTGTAGAAGCCTTGATTAGTGATGGAAAAACGGTATTTGGTTATGGTGCATCTACTAAAGGGAACGTCCTTCTTCAATTCTGTGGTTTGACGAGCAAGCATATACCCTATATTGCGGATGTAAATAAGGATAAATTTGGATGTTTTACACCAGGCACTCATATCCCGATCATATCAGAAGAGGAGGCACGTTCGATGAAGCCGGACTATTTTTTAGTTTTTCCATGGCATTTCAAATACTCGATCCTAGAGAGGGAACATCAGTTTATCGAAAATGGGGGGAAATTTATTTTTCCACTTCCGGAAATTGAGATTGTGTGAATATTTAATGATAGTTTTAGTGTACGAGGAAAATGGATAATAATACTATTCTTTTTATCAATCATAAATTTCAAAAATGTGGTGTATATGAATTCGGTAAAGCTATTGGAGATGTTCTGGTACAATCCAAAAAATTTAATTTTCTTTATCGTGAAGCGGATACATGGAAAGAATTTTGCGAAATATTTCAAAAGGAAAAACCCTCAATTATTATTTATAATTACCATCCCAGTACAATGGGATGGATTGGAAAAAATCAAGGATTAATTATTAATTCTCATAAAATTCGAGTGCCACAAATTGGTATTATTCATGAAGTAACTCAGAAAATTGCGGATAATGCAAACAATGTAATTTTTGATTATCACATTGCCGCAGATCCTACACTCTTGTTGAAGAATCCAATTGTTTACAAAACCGGCCGATTAATTCCTCGTTTTCAAAGTGAGCCACTAAATAATAAAAAAATCAATGTGGGGAGTTTTGGCTTCGCAACTGAAGGAAAGGGATTTACAAAAATTATCGAAAAAGTTCAAGAAGAATTTGATGATGCAATTATCAATCTAAATATTTCTTTTGCCAAATATGGAGACGAAAGTGGTGATAATGCACGAAAAATAGCAGAAACGTCTCACAGGTTGCTGACAAAAAATGGTATTCAGCTGAATATTTCTCACGAGCATTTTACAACCCAAATGATACTAAAATTTCTTTCAAAAAACGATCTTAATGTTTTTCTATACGAATATCAGAATGACCGGGGAATTTCCAGTGCTACAGATTGGGCAATATCTGTAAAACGTCCTTTTGCGATAACCAAGAGCTCAATGTTCAGACATTTATTTGATTGTTCTCCGAGTATTTGTATCGAAGATAATTCATTAAATACTATTCTTCGAAACGGGCCAAAGAATCTTGAAAAACTATGCGAAGAATGGAGCCCTGAAAATATAATTTGGGATTATGAAAGAATAATCGATGACATAATAAACCAATCACGAAAATTGGACTCTTCAATACAGAAACGGTTTAATCAATTCTTTGATATTATGAAATTAAATCGATTTAATTCTTATATTTCGAATCAAAAATGGGTAAAAAAAGATGATGAAAATATATTTGATGGCTTTATTGAGAGAGATTACACACCGGTAGGTAATAACGAAAATGTCAATAGGATTCTTGACAATTCTGCAAGGGAAAAATATAGAAATACATTAGAATTTATTAAAGACGTCGCTCCAAAGATCGATGCGAAAAAAATTCCCGAAGCAAATATTCAACAAGCGTTTGTATTTGATACTGCTTTCAATTTATCCAAAAAACAATTCACACGAATTCTTTCCGTTGGAGCTTTTGAGGATACTGCGGCATTTGCATTAAAAAAACTAGGATTTCAGATCGAATTTATTGATCCAATTATTAATTACGATTTAAGAACATTTATGACTAAACCTAGTGTAAAAGGACAAAGTTATGATATAATTATCTCAACATCTGTGATTGAACATGTTGAAGATGACGAAAAATTTATTCAAGATATTTCCAGTTTATTAAAAATAGGAGGATGGGGAATACTTACTTGCGATTTTTATAATGATTATAAAGATGGAGATGACATTCCTCATGAAGATTATCGTTTTTACACAAAAAAAGACTTGAGTGAACGATTATTGCGCAATATTCCGGATTGCAAAATCGTTGGAACTCCGGATTGGGATTGTGATTATTATGATTTTGTATATCTCAACAGGTATCGATATACATTCGCATCTCTTGTATTCACAAAAGTGGTATGATGAAGGCTATTATTTTTGGAATTAATGGACAAGATGGATACTATCTTAATGAAATCTGTCAAATGAAACACATCGATGTAATCGGTATTTCCCGTTCACAGGGGAATTGGATTCAAGGTGACGTTAGTAATTTTAATTTTGTTGAAAATTTCATAAAAAAAGAGATACCAGATTACATAATCCATGTAGCTGCCAACTCCACTACAAAACACGACGCACTTTTCGAAAACCATGAAACCATTTCAACCGGGACACTAAATATCCTGGAAGCGGTTAAACGACACAGCCCGGAAAGCCGGGTTTTTATTACCGGAAGTGGTGTCCAGTTCGAAAACAACGGAAGACCGATATCCGAAACTGATAATTTTGAAGCGAAGAGTCCATATTCTGTTGCGCGTATTCAATCAGTGTATGCCGCACGGTACTTTCGCTCTCTCGGAATAAGGGTCTATGTCGGTTATTTGTTTCATCATGAAAGTCCTTTGCGTCATGGGAGCCATGTTAGCAAAATTATTACCAATACTGTTAAACGAATCGCTAATGGCAGTGACGAGAAAATTACACTCGGCGATATATCTGTAAAAAAAGAATGGGCATATGCGGGAGATATCGCAGAAGGTATTTTTTCACTTATCCGTCAGGATAAAATATTTGAGGCATGTATCGGGACTGGAAAAGCATATTCTATCCAGGATTGGCTTGAAATTTGTTTCGATAGCATTAATAAAAACTGGCAGGAATTTGTAAATATAAGAGAATCATTCGTACCCGAGTATAAAATATTGGTTTCTGATCCATCAATTATCAATTCAACAGGCTGGCAGCCGAAAATTTCATTTGAGAATTTAAGTGACATGATGTTAAAATGAAAAAAAATACAAAAATTTTGTTAATGCATTTTATATCATTAGGTGACTGCCTTTATGCTACTGCTATTGCCAGACAGATTAAACAAGATTACCCCGATTGCCATTTAACATGGGCTATAAGCAGTCGCTGTTCCCAGGTAATCCAGAATAATCCCTATGTTGACGAAATATGGGAAGTTTTTTCTGAAACGATGACCGATGTCGGGAAGGCATGGGAAGAAACAAAAAAGAATGCATTGGAAAAAAAAGAAAAAGGTGAATATGACTATATTTTTATGACGCAAATACATCCAGATAATTTTTTTAATTACGATGGAACGATTCGTTCGTCTACTTTCCGGGGGTACCCCAATCCAATAACTGTTCCCGTATCACCTGTTATCCTGTTAACTCAAAAAGAAATCGAGAATGTCAATCTTTTTGTTAAACTGCATAAAATAAATGATTTCAAGTATGTAATCCTCTTTGAGAGTTCGCCTGGCAGCAATCAGTCACCATTGAATAATGAGTTTACCCTGAATCTATCAAAAAAAATTGTTGAAGAGTTTGAAGATTCTCTCATAATCATTACGAGTCATCAAAAAATTAATTCCGGACATTCACGCATCATTGATGCTTCTTCGTTATCGTTCAGGGAAAATGCTGAACTTTCAAAACATTGCAGTTTACTCATTGGCTGTTCGAGTGGGATAACCTGGTTATTAACATCAACTTGGGCAAAAAAAATACCAACAATCCAAATTTTAAAGAGGGGAGCCTTATTATACGAATTTGCGTCTGTAATCTATGATTTAAAATATTGGGGGGAGCAAACTGACCACATAGTTGAAATTACAAAATTCAAGGAAGACTACATTTTTGATTGTATAAATATGTCATTAAAATATGATATAAAAAGAGCCCGGGACAAATATAATGAAACATTAACTCCGTCTTTTAAATCTGTTTTTTTAATGATTGCAATATTAGTTTATAGAATAAAATTTAAACAAATTCCTATATTTATCAGACATTTTTATGAAAGAAATCGAGAATTATTTTAGAGTTATCGTTATTGATTAATTGTAGCGTGCCAGAGTTTCTGTCCTAAAATAGTGACAGTATTTATGT
>CAYGXY010000008.1:0-3765 GCA_964354045.1 uncultured Dehalococcoidales bacterium | reverse complement strand
CGATAAGTTGTTCGCTCATATCCTTAGGGTGCGAGGTGAGGAAACGTATGCGCGCCAAGCCATCGATTCGGTTCAACTCCTCTAGCAAATCAGCCAGCGTCGGACTGCCTGCCAAACCATGCCCGTACGAATCAACGTTCTGCCCCAGCAGCACGACCTCCCTGGCGCCGCGCTCGACAACCAACTCGATATCAGCGACGATTTCAGCCATCGGGCGGCTCACCTCCCTGCCGCGGCGGTACGGTACAATGCAATACGAACAAAAATTATTGCACCCATGCATTATGTTAACCAGAGAACTGATCTTGGGTTTAGATGTAAGGCTTTGCGTAGCCGCGCTCGACTCTACTAATCCCCGACCCTGCAGATACTCCGACAGCCTTCCAACATCCTGCGGCCCGAAGAACACATCGACGCGGGGGAAGCGATTTTGCAAGCCGTCGACCTTCGCATCGACTATGCAGCCTGTCACTGCTAATACTTTATCGGCATCGAGGCGTCTCAGAGCATCGATCTTATTAGCGACTTTGCTCTCGGCGCTCTGCCGCACTACACAGCTATTAAGCACTACGACATCGGCATCATCGATTTTTGAGGTTGAACTATAACCACATTGCTCCAGAAAAGCAGCTATGCTTTCGGAGTCTGCTTTATTCATCTGACACCCGATTGTCCAAATGTGGTAATGAGGCATGAAGGCTCCAATGCTCAGATAAGGCTATCCGCACTTTATCCTGTGATGCAATTATAGCAGATTGCAACGCCTCGCCTTCTCGATAAGCAAATGAGAAAAGAGGTGCAGGAGAAGTTCTCCTGCCGGTCCTTCCGCGGAAGCCTTCCCGTAAAGGGAAGAACGGGGTATCAAGGATATCCCCTAAATTTACTTACTTCCCCTAAGTCTGGGGGAAAGAGTAATTTGGATAATCAATCACGCCGCCTGTCGACAATGAGAGGTACAGGATACTTCCTGACGGGGGTCTGGGGGTGTCCCCCAGATTTCTTAAAGTCCCCCAAAGTCCCCCAAAGTATGGGGGACTAACAGGGGGTTTGGATGTTGTTTCCCCCTTTCAAGGGGTACAGCAGGGGGAGTCAAGAATCCACTTTCGTCGCGGTGAAGAACACCACACTGAGCAGAAAAATCATTTTTTATTATAAACCAGATTCAATAAGTTCATTATTCGTTTCTTATCAATATCTTCTAGTTCAGCAATTTCAATATGTTTCATTGTTTTCCCGCCGCCGTCAAAAAGAGCCAGTTCCTCCTTGGAAAGTCCTTTGCTCGAAAAACCTAGGTTAACATGCTCTTTCAAGGAAACGATATAAAACTTACCGTCAGCAAAGGCTGGAACACCCCATTTCATCTCTTCTTTTACATTGGGAAAAGTTTCGAGAATAAGTTTTCTTAATTTTTGGCAAATCTCTTTTTGCGGCGATCGCTGCTTTTGAATATAATCGTCGATATTATTACTCATGCCCTTATTTCACTTCGGCGAAAGCCACCACGTAGTTGTGCCCGTGGATTTTGGCGCACTTCGGGCAGGTGGTGAAGTAGAAGTAATACTTTAAGGCTTTCTCCCCTTGCTCAGCAAGATATTTATCCATCTCCTTAGCCCACTTCGGCACCGCATTGTATGGCCCGTCGAAGACCCTGCTGATAAATGTGCCCGATAGCTTCACGTTCTTTCCACCTGGAACTTCCTTTGTAACAGCCGTATACAGTTCGCCCTTCCATGGGCTTGGATCATAAGCCAGGCACAGAAAATCCTTCAGTTCCGGCGCGGCACCGGCATCCTGCGCCATCTTCCACATCCTTCCCATAGCCTTAGCTATCATCGGAGGAAAAGGCATGTGCATGAACTCGGGGATCGACTCCGTGATAAAAGGCTTATCCTTCCATACATGCGTCCTCCCATCCCACGGCGCCGGATCGAACTTGGGGCAACAAACTTGGTCTTGAGTGTGCTTGTGTGTCATAAACAATGATTCCTTTCGTGTTTTTGCCTTGTATCGAAATCGACGGAGTGAAACGATGGCGGAGGGAGAGGGATTCGAACCCTCGACCCCAGTTTACCCAGGGTAACCGCTTAGCAGGCGGCCGCACTAGACCACTATGCGATCCCTCCCAGCGCTCAACAATATAACACAAGATACGTCGCTTTTTCAACGATATTGCCACGAAAACTACCCTATGTTATACTATGCTCTGCTGTTGTGCACATATAGAATCATCACGAAGGGGGAGCATGGAAGAACAGAGAATTGAGGAAAAGCCTGTAGTAAAGGCTGAACCTGAAGAGGTATCGATTAAATCACTCTTGGCCGCAGGTGCCCATTTCGGTCATCAAACAAGTCGATGGAACCCGCGGATGGAAAAATATATATTCACGGCCAGAAATGGTATCCATATAATCGACCTCGAGCAGACCGCAACACTTCTACAAAAAGCCGGCGATTTCATTAAAGACCTCGTCGCCAAGGGCGAAGATATTATTTTCGTAGGGACCAAGAAACAGGCGAAAGAATCCATCGAGGAAGAAGCCAAACGTTGCGGCATGCCCTATGTGAACCAGCGCTGGCTTGGCGGCATGCTTACAAACTTCGATACGATACAGTCAAGGATAGACCACCTGGTACGGCTCGAAGATCAGAAGGCACGCGGCCAGTTCGAAGTTTTACCTAAAAAAGAAGCCCTGAAACTTAATAAAGAGATCGATCGTCTCAACAGGCAGATGGGCGGATTCAAAGAGATGACCAAATTACCGGGGGCTGTTTTTATCATCGACCCCGCCAAAGAAAGAATAGCAGTTACAGAGGCGCGGCGCGTGGGAGTGCCCATCGTCTCCGCAGTGGATACCAACTGTAACCCTTATGAAATTGATTATCCCATACCGGCCAACGATGATGCCGTCAGGGCTGTAAGGCTTTTATGCAGCTGCATAGCAAGCGCCGTTCTTGAAGGCCGTCAAGCCCGTGATCTAGCCGCCATGGTATATGAAGAAGAGTCGGTTCACGAAGTGCTGACGTTTACTCCAGAGGGCGGGTTCGGTACGGCAAGTGAGATGGCAGCCGCAAGCAAAGCTGCAGCCGAAGCAGAAGCTGCCGCTAAAGCTGCGAATCCTGAGGCTGAGCCTGCACAGGCTAAGCTGGCAGAAACTGAAGCTAAAAAAGAGGGCAATATCGCTTCTTAATCCAAATAACCCCTGAGGATAACCCTTAGCCGAAAGTCGAGACGCAATGACAAAGAGTAACATCACAGCCGAATCAGTAAAAGAACTCCGAAACATGACGGGAGCCGGCGTCATGGACTGCAAGCGTGCCCTCCAGGATGCCGATGGAGATATGACAAAGGCCGCAGAAGTCCTGCAGAAACAGGGACTAGCCAAAGCCGAGAAAAGGGCTCAACGAGAAGCGAAGAATGGCTTAATCGACGTTTATATTCACGGAGGGCGCATCGGCGCCCTGGTTGAGATAAACTGCGAGAGCGATTTTGTAGCTCGCACCGAAGATTTCAAAGCGCTGGCTCATCATATAGCAATGCAGGTAGCAGCCAGCGAGCCGCAATACGTTTGCGTCGACGACATACCGGAGAACCTCCGTACAGAGGCCAATCCGGCTGAGGCATGCCTGCTCTCCCAGCCGTTCATCCGAGACCCGCAGAGAAGCATTCAGGATATTATCACCGAGGTCATAGCCAAGACCGGTGAAAATATAAAGGTCCGCAGATTCGCTCGCTTTGAACTGGGGAAAGGGTGAACTTAACGTATG
>CAYGXY010000007.1:0-4454 GCA_964354045.1 uncultured Dehalococcoidales bacterium | reverse complement strand
GCACCAACCCCGACGAACATCTCTACAAACTCGCTGCCGCTCATGGAAAAGAAGGGCACGCCGGCCTCGCCGGCTACAGCGCGACTGAGCAGGGTCTTTCCTGTACCAGGTGCCCCTACCAGTAGTACACCTCTGGGTATGCGCGCGCCGAGGGAGGAAAACTTCTTTGGGCTTTTGAGGAACTCTACCACCTCTTGCAATTCCTGCTTGGCCTCATCGACGCCGGCGACATCGTTGAAGGTGATGTTGGACTTTGTGCCGGTGAACAGGCGCGCCTTGCTGCGACCGAAGTTCATCGCCTGATTTCCTACGCCCCGGGCGCCCCTGAAGATGAACCATATAAAACCGATGAATAATAATAAAGGCAGGACTGTAAAAAGCAAACTGGTCCAGCTAAAGCTGCTGGGCGGGACATAGCTGTAGTCTATTCCGAGCGGGTCGAACAGTTCAAATGCCTGTACGCTATCCGATAGCATATGGGCCTCTGCCTTGTCGCCGTTTGCAAGTTCAATGGTAAGTTTGTCACCCGATTGTACGATGCTCTCTATCAGGTTATTGTCGACGACCGAGCCGTTTTGGACCACCTGTCCCTCTATTGCCATCCGGGTTAACTCGGTCATCGTCATCTTTTCTACTTCTTCTGATGGCGGCCTGAAAGCGAAAAAGAGCGCTATCAGTGTAGCAATAATAACCAGGTAGAGGATGCTTTTCCTCAAGAAGTTTGGGCTTATTCCTTTGTTTGGGCCAACGTTCAATAAATTTCCTTTTGATATTGCACTACAATATACAATAATAACTATAACAGAATACAGTAAAAAATAAAATGCGATAGACTTGTCACTAGTGTATCAATTCATCATCCAATCCCCTGTAATCCCCGTAAAACTTCGAGACAGGGCGAACACAGGGGTTCGCCCCTACAGTGGGACTTATGTAAGGGCTTGATTAATCAAGCCCTTACGGGACACCCCTAAAACCCCGGTCTTTCCAAGAGAAAATTCTATGGAAGGACACCTCTTGCTATAGTCTCCTATATAGAAGCAGTTCCTGAGTATTCCTAGTTCTGATAATGATATAAGATCGACTTGTGACTATACTCATTCAGTGCTATTATAGTAAAATCTCAGCAAAGTCGTTTCTGGCATTCAGCAATGGGTCTCGATGACGCGTATACTAAAGCGGTGGAATCCATGGCGCGGGTCGATCCGCGAACTGCGGCGTCAGCGAGTGGTGCCGAGTACGAGGAGGGTAAGTTCATAATTCCTCTGTTTAACCGGACCTATACGGTGCACTTCCCTGGGGGTGAAACGGCTGAGGTGGGGGCGGATGTCCGGGTACCCAGGATGCTCGAAGTGCTTCTTATGCATTATTTAACGCATGCCGATGGCACAGCTGTATCCGGTACGTGGATAAGCTATCGCCAACTCCCCGGAGCGAAGCTGTTTGAACAGAAGTTCATTAATCTGGTGTCACGGCCGATGACCGAGTTCTTCGACAGCAATATCGATAGTTTCAGGGGGTCGGCAAGTGCGCTTGGCGGCCAGCCGATGGACAGCACAGGCGACGCGGCATTCTGGTTTAAAGCTTTGCCTAAGTTGCCCATAGCATGTATCTTTAATGTCGGAGAGGATGAAATCCCTCCTTCTATAAATGTCCTGTTTGACGAGTCTGCTCCTCATTATCTTCCCACTGAGGATTTGACTATTTTGGGCGGACTCATGAATTCCTTCATGAAGAAGGTCGTCAAAACGGATTGCAGGAAGATGTAATTATGAGTGAAGAAAAGAGTTTGGCCGAGGTTGAAGCAGGTTTTCTTGCCGGTCTTCCTCCAGATCAGAAAGATGAATTCAGACAGGAGTTAAATAAATTCGTGAGGTGGTGTGGGAAATCTCGTCCCATTAGAGATATCACTGCCATAGAGGTAGCGAATTACGCAGAGAGTATAAACAGTGCTACTACCGATGTATCGAAGGTAACAGCTGCCGTAAAGGCTTTTTTAGCCTATGCCAAAAAGGAGGGATTAACCAGCACTAACCTTTCCGTCCATCTGCGCGTGAAAAAACTTACCTCCGCTCGGACATCTGCAACCAAGGGAAAACCCTCTACTATTGTCATGACAGCGACGGGTTATGAGGAACTAAAGACGGAACTGACTGAGTTGAAAAAGGAGCGCCCCAAGCTTTCTGAGGACATCCATAAAGCCGCTGCTGACAAGGACTTCCGCGAAAACGCACCTTTGGAGGCGGCCCGGGAGCGCCAGGGTATGGTTGAGTCCCGGATCAGGCATCTGGAGTCTATGCTGAAGACGGCGGTTGTGAGTGAAGAACGGCCCAGTGACCTTGTGGTATCTATAGGTACTACGGTTACAATTCAAGGATTATCTGATAGTGAGGAAATGAGCTATAAACTGGTGAATCCTAATGAAGCCAGCCCATTAAAGGGGAAACTCTCCGTTTCTTCGCCTATAGGCAAGGCGTTGCTGGGGAGCAAGCAGGGCGATGTGATTGAGGTAGTTGCTCCTGCCGGTGCGTTAAATTATCGAGTAGTACGGATTATCAGCTGATCTTAATTATTTGTCAGTGTTGTTGAACTTATTGACTTTTCGTTACAGATGAGATAAAAAGGGGCAATACTTGTTAAATTTTAAATAGAGTATTGATTCACTAATATCCTTTATATACAATGGTGACCAAAGGCGGTAATGATGGGATTTAAACTAGGCACGCAGGCATTAGCAGACGAGTGCATGAGAAGGCAGGATATCGATCCTTCTTTCCAGGGTAAGCTTAAGGGACTTAACCTGAAGCTTCTTTTTGTAGGGCTTGACTGTCCGGGGAACGAAGACAGGCAGCTTGCTATCGAATTGGATCATGGCAGGTTCGCTAGTATAGAGGTTACGGCCAAGCCGGCCCCCAGCGATTTGAGGTCTGCACCATTCAGTCGTGCTAAGTATGATTTTCGAGTACAGGCTCCTCAGAAGACACTGGTTGATTTGATAAATGGCAAGATAGATTTAATAACGGCGATACAGCTTGTGAAGATCGAGGGGGACATTGGTAAACTGATGGCTCAGGCGGCGGGATTTATCGGGTTTATTGATCTTCTCAGCGCGATGGATATCGAGCAATAGGTTATTAAGGCTGTCATAGCGGTGTCAAAGAAGCGTTTTGGGAATGAGCCTGTTTTCTCCCGAAATGAGGGAGGAATTCCTCAGGAGATAGGACGTTGATCTTGATCTTAAACAGGTGCTCAAGGGCCTTACATTCCGTCTCATCATGTTAAGTTTAGACGCTCCGGGGAATCAGGATCGTCAGGTGGCGATGAACTTGCAGGGGGGCAGGTTTATCAGTATAGTATATGATATCCAGCCGGCCCCCAGCGAATTGAGGACGATGCCATTCGACAGTAAGCGGTTCGATGCACGCGGGACGGCACCGCATCAAGTATTTGTTGAACTATGCACAGGCAAGAGGGAATTGATTTCTACCTTTCCACTGGTTAAAATCGAGGGGAACATCGGCAAACTAATGGGCCAGATTGGGGGATTTGTAGCCCTGATAAATTTTATTTCGAAGATGGATATAGTGCCGTGATCTGGGATATTTCTATTTAGAGCGAAGGGGTTAGATATGACGATAAGTTTATTTTGTCCTGAGATGAGGGAAGAGTTCCTGAGAAGACAGGATCTTGATCCAGTGTGTAAACAGAAGCTGCGAGGCTTAACTTTCAGGCTGATTATGCTGAGCCTGGATGCCCCGGGGAACCAGGACCGCCAGATGGCGATGAATCTGCAGGGTGGAAGGTTTATTAACATTATTTACGATATCCGGCCGGCCCCTAGTGAACTGAGAACTATGCCCTTCGATAAAACGAGGTACGACGCGCGGGTCAGCGCTCCCCATCAGGTATTTGTTGATTTATGCCAGGGTAAGACTGACATAATGACGGCTTTCACAAAGGTCAAGGTTGAGGGTAATATGAGCAAGCTGATGGGGCAGATAGAAGGGTTTGTCGGATTCCTCGATTACTTGACCACTATGGATATAGTGCTATGATCTGGGATATTTCTGTTTAGAGTGGGGGGGTAGATATGGCGATAAGTTTCTTTGGCCCTGAATGTAAGGAAGAGTTCCTGAGGAGACAGGATCTTGATCCAATGTTCAAACAAAAGCTGCGAGGATTAACTTTCAGGCTGGTGATGCTGAGCCTGGATGCCCCGGGGAACCAGGACCGCCAGCTGGCGATGAATCTACAGGGTGGAAGGTTCATTAATCTTATTTTTGATATCCAGGCGGCCCCCAGTGAATTGAGGACGATGCCGTTCGACAGCAAGAGGTATGATGCGCGGGTCACCGCTCCCCATCAGGTATTTCTTGATTTGGTGCAGGGTAAAATTGATCTAATGACGGCTTTCACGAAGGTCAAGGTTGAGGGGAATATGAGCAAGCTGATGG
>CAYGXY010000006.1:0-3147 GCA_964354045.1 uncultured Dehalococcoidales bacterium | reverse complement strand
TACTCGGTGCCCATAGTGGGTGTGAACCTGGGCAAGCTGGGATTCCTTACTGAGCTGAAATTGCCCGAGGTGCGTGATCGCCTTCAGTCATTGCTCAAGGGGGAGGGCTGGATCGATGAGCGCGCCATGCTCCAGGTGGAGGTGGACGGGAATGAGCCCCTGCACGCCCTGAATGACATCGTGGTGGGGCGTGGCAACAGGCCGCGCGTCATCAATGTGGCGGTCATAATCGACAAGAACATGTTTACAACGTATAAATCGGACGGTGTAATAGTTTCTACGGCTACGGGGAGCACGGGGTACTCGCTGGCGGCGCACGGCCCGATACTCTATCCGCAGGCCAGGGAGATAGTCCTGAACCCGATATGCCCGCATCCGACATTTGACAATGCCCTGGTGCTTTCCCCCAAGTCCGTCATCGAGCTCAAGGTGCGCACCGATCATCAGGCCGTGCTCAGCGTTGACGGCCAGGTTGATATCGCGCTGGAGGGCGAGAAGGTCGTTAAGGTATCGCTCAGCCCTTACGTGACGCGTTTGCTCAGGCTGCAATCGCGAAATTTCTTCTACAGCACACTGGTGGAGAGGCTGGTGCCGAAATGAAAGTAGAGAAGGCTCGCATAAGCGATGTCCCCCATATTCATAAGTTGATAAATTTACATGCCAGGAAAGAGCAGATGCTGGCCCGTGCGCTTAGTGAGATATATGAGAATATTCGCGACTTTGTCGTAGTGCGTAACGAGGATCAGCTGATAGCTTGTGCGGCACTGCACGTTTTCTGGGCCGACCTCGCTGAGATACGGGCTGCAGTTGTGGCTTCCGAAATGCAGTCAAAGGGCATCGGTGCCAAGCTGGTAAAGGCTTGCCTGGATGATGCCAGATCGCTCGGGCTGAGCACGGTGTTCTGTCTGACGTATAAACCCGGTTTCTTCGAAAAATGTGGTTTCCACATCGTCGACAAGGCGGAGCTGCCGCAGAAGGTCTGGGGCGAGTGCCTGCGCTGCCCCAAGTTCCCCGATTGCGACGAGGTCGCGCTGATATGCAACCTGGGAGGGTAGGGTTGATGGAGGAGCAGACGCTAGCAACGGAGAAAATATTCGAGGGACGCCGCATCAATCTGCGCGTGGACAGGGTGGTGCTGCCCAGCGGCAGGGAGACGACGCGGGAGATAGCGGGTTATCCCAACAGCGTGGGCATCGTGGCCCTCGATGCAGATGAAAATGTTATTCTGGTGCGCCAGTACCGACACGCAGTGGTCAAGACGCTGCTGGAGATACCGGCGGGTGGCATGGAGGCCGGTGAAAACCCGCGCCAGAGCGCCATCAGGGAGCTTAAGGAGGAGACCGGCTACACCGCCGGTAGCATGGAGCAGATCGGCGGGGCCTACGCGGCTCCGGGTTATTCCACCGAGTTCCTCTATCTTTACCTGGCCACGGGTCTCAAGCTGGGGACCAGCAGGAACGATGAGGATGAAGCAATCGAAGTGGTGCTCGTGCCTCTGAAGGACATTCCACAGATGATAAAGTCCGGGGAGCTCTGCGACGGAAAAAGCATAATCGGTCTGCTGACGCTGCTGCTGTATCGAGGAGAGTGTGGGGATTGAGGATCTGCCTCCTTTGCAACAGGGGTAACATGTACTGCGGTGGGCAGGGGGTTTATCTGTACTATCTGTCGCGGGAACTGCATCGTCTGGGACACGAAGTGCACGCCATCGTCGGGCCGCCGTATCCGCAGCTTGCAGAGGGTGTGATAGAACACCGCGTGGAGAACCTGAACCTCTTCGAATTCGGATTCCCCAAGCACGACCCGTTCAAGATCTTCACCCCGCTGAATCTTTACGATGTCGCCGTCACCAGGGTCGGCAAGTTCCCCGAGATGTTCACCTTCAGCTTCAGGGCCTATGATAAACTGCGCCAGATAATGAGCGAGTATAAATTTGACATAATACACGACAACCAGACGTTAGGCTACGGCAACATACTGATGAAGTCGCTCGGCATCCCGGTGGTAGCTACTATCCACCATCCGCTGCCGATAGATAAGAAGACCGATCTGCCTTACATCCATAGTATCCAGGGCCGGCTGCGCAGGATATTGTTCTACCCGTTTTTCATGCAGCATATGGCGGCGGCGGCCATGGATCGCGTCATCACGGTGTCCGAGGATGCGGCAGGGGAGATACATAATTCATTCAAGGTTCCACATAAGAAGATGCGCGTCGTTTATAACGGCATCGATACCGAGGCATTCCGCCCACTGGAAGGGGTTCAGAAGGAGCGCGGGCGCATCATTGTTGTGGCCAACACATCGGATCGCAAAAAGGGTGTGCTCTATCTCCTGCGCGCGATGCGCGATCTGCGCAAAGAGATGGATGTCAAACTGACTATCGTCGACCGGGGTCTGCCGGATAATGAATATACTCCGGCGCTGGCGGAGCGGTGCGGGCTCAACGGCAGCGTGGAATTCACTGGAAGATTGACTACCGAGGAACTGGTGAAACAGTATTGCCGGGCCGAGGTTGCCGTCGTCCCCTCGCTTTACGAGGGGTTCGGGCTGCCAGCGGCTGAGGCCATGTCCTGCGGCCTTCCCGTTGTATCTACGACGGCGGGTGCGCTGACCGAGGTGGTGGATGAGAAAAGCGGCATACTTGTGCCTCCGGGTGATCACCGTGCTATTGCGGAAGCGGTCAAACTACTTATGAACGATGATGCCTTGCGCCAGCGCATGGGGGTGGCGGGCCGGGCCAGGGTGTTGAAGATGTTCAGCTGGGAGGAAGCCGCCAGGAAGACGCTCGAGGTCTACCAGGAGGTCATGTAATTGCTCACCGTCAACTACGATATCTTTAAAATTAAAGAGGGCGATAAGTTCCTTGATGTCGGGTGCGGAGAAGGTAGACACAGCTTTGAGGCCTCAACCCGCCTCAATCATGGCAGCGGCGGACTTGTATGCGCCCTCGATCTCGATAACCTGAGCCTGCGCAAGACGCATTATGTGCTGCACTATATGGAGTCGCAGAACGACGGCACCAAGAACTGGCTGGTGCTGATGGGTGATTCGCTGCGGCTGCCGTTCAGGGATGCCAGCTTCGACAAGATCATCTGTTCCGAGGTCATGGAGCACGTGCCGGACCCCGATAAGGGCATCGCGGAG
>CAYGXY010000005.1:0-3850 GCA_964354045.1 uncultured Dehalococcoidales bacterium | reverse complement strand
TCCACATCGCTATTCTCGTCACAGCAAGGGGCTTTCATAGGCTCAAATTGGCCAAGGAGAATGAGTTTCAGCCATATTAGATCAAGCACATTGACAGCGCCGTCGCAGTTGAGATCACCCGGGAAAAGCCCCGAATCTGCTGCATATGTAGCAGCAGGCACACAAATGACCGGCGAAAATGCAAGAGAAAAGGCACTGAACATGCCGAGGAGTACAAACAGTATGTTTTTGGCTGGATTGTTTTTCATTTGTTCATCCCTACTTTATATAGCGTTCACTTCTACTTTATATACTAATGGGGCATTCTGTCAAGCTAAACACATGTCTGAGTATAAAGACGCTTAAAAAGAGACAGAATTCGACAGGCAGGCGTCAAATTCCGAAGCTGGCCCTGAGCTCCGACATCGTCTCGCTGATGTTTTTGTCTTTCTTGAAGATGGCTGCCCCCGCCACCAGCACCCTGACCCCCGCCTCGACGACGCTGGGTGTCGTCCTGGTCGAGATACCCCCATCGACCGCAAGCTCAGCCTTGAGCCCGCGCTCGTCCAGCATCCTGCGCACGCGCGCGATCTTCCCCACCATCTCCTCGATAAACGGCTGCCCCGCATAGCCCGGGTTCACCGTCATCACTAAGACAAGATCGACGTAAGGGAGGACAGCTTCGATTACGTCGGGCGAAGTCGGCGGGCTGATAGACACGCCGGCCTTGACGCCCAGCTTCTTGATCTGCTCGACGACCTCCCTGAGATTGGGGCAGGCCTCGGCATGAACCGTTATCACGTTGGCCCCGGCCCTGGCGAACTGCTCGATCTGGCTCGGCGCTTTGCCCAGCAGCGGATGCACGATGTGCCCATCCGGCTTTTCTATCATCAGGTGCACATCGAGCGGAACTTTAGTATACGGACGTATCGCCTGCACCACCAGCGAGCCGATGGTCATGGGCGGGACGAAGTGTCCATCCATTATGTCAACATGTATGTAGTCCGCCCCGGCCTTCGAGACCTCCTCCACCTGCGCTCGCAGGCAGGAGAAGTCCGCCGACAGTATCGACGGAGCGATCTTGATTTTAGAACTCGATGCCTTAGCCATTGACCAGCTTCCTCGCCCGTGCCAGCTGCTTCTTGACCTGAGCCGGAGCGGTGCCGCCCACGGTATTCCTGGCGGCCACGCTGGTCTGAACGCTTATCTTATAAACATCCTTGCCGAACTTCGGCGAGAATTTCTTGTAATCTGCTAACAACAGCTTATCGAGCGTCTTGCCCTTGTCGATGGCGTACTGCACCAGCCCCGCGACCACCCCGTGCGCCTCGCGGAACGGCATCCCCCTGGCCACCAGATAGTCGGCAAGATCGGTGGCCAGTATGTACCCCTCCCCCGCAGCTTTTGCGGCCCTCTCCGCCTTGAATTTCAGCGTTGCGACCATGCCGGTGAAGGCATCGAGGGTGTCAGTCAGCGTATTGACGGTGTCGAAGAGCCCCTCCTTGTCCTCCTGCATGTCGCGGTTATAGGTCAGAGGCAGCCCCTTCATCAGGGTCAACATGGCCATGAGGTGGCCGTAGACGCGGCCAGTCTTGCCTCTTGCTAATTCCGCGACGTCGGGGTTCTTCTTCTGCGGCATCATGCTCGAGCTCGTGGCATAGGCATCGTCGATCTCGATAAAGCCGAACTCCGGCGTGGACCACAACACCAGTTCTTCGGCCATGCGCGAAAGATGCATCATGGTAATCGCCGCCGCCGCCTCATACTCGATGACGAAGTCGCGGTCGGCCACCGCGTCCATGCTGTTCTGGCTGATGCGCGCAAAGCCGAGCTCCCTGGCTGTGAACTCGCGGTCCAACGGATACGGCGCGCCGGCCAGCGCGCCGCTGCCCAGCGGCATCACGTTGGTGCGCACCAGGCAATCGTTGAAGCGGTCTACATCGCGCTCCAGCATCTCGAAGTAGGCCAGCAGGTGATGGGCTAGCAGAACAGGTTGCGCGCGCTGCACATGCGTATAGCCCGGCATCACCGCGTTCTTATTCGCCTCGGCCACGTCGAGCAGTGCGCCCTGCAGCGCCTTTATCTTTTCGAGCGTATCGGCGATAGCGTCCTTGACATACATACGCACGTCCAACGCCACCTGGTCGTTGCGCGAGCGCGCCGTGTGCAGCTTGCGGCCCACGTCGCCCACCTTCTCGATGAGACGCGCCTCGATATTCATGTGTATATCTTCATGTTCTTCCTTGAACACGAATTTGCCACTTTCGATTTCAGTGCGAATCGAGGTGAGCCCCTGACAGATCGCCTGGGCATCTTTAGCCGTGATGATGCCCTGCTTGGCCAGCATTTTGGCATGCGCCATCGAGCCGGCTATGTCCTGCTTGTACAGCCGTCTGTCATAGCTTATAGACTCCGTATATTTTTGAACCGACTGCGCCATGTCCTTCTTGAAACGCTTGCGCATGGGGTTCACCTCCCCTCATTATTTCAAATTTGTCATTGCCCGACTTGATCGGGCAATCCAGATATCTGGATCATCCGGTCAAGCCGGATGATGACACTCGTCTATCACTAACCTGTCATTCTTAGCGAAGCTAAGACTCTCGTACTCGTTTCGCCATCCCCCAACATTTAGGTCATCGTGTAGGGACGAATAATTATTCGCCCCTGCGGGACACCACTATTTCTTCCTGCCGCTCTTCTTCGCCTGTTTCTGCACCATCGCCTCCACGCGCAGACGGAGGGCGTTGAGCTTGATGAAGCCGGTGGCATCGCTCTGGTCATAGATGCTCTCGCCACTCTCCATCGTCACTATATCGGGCCGGTAAAGCGACAGCGCGCTCTTACGGCCGACGGTCATGATGTTGCCCTTGTAGAGCTTCAGGCGAACCGTGCCGGTGACATTCTTCTGGCTCTCGTTGACGAGCGCCTGCAACACCAGCCGCTCCGGCGAGAACCAGAAGCCGTAATAGACGAGTTCGCTGTAGCGCGGGATGAGCGAGTCGCGCAGGTGCATGACCTCGCGATCCATCGTCAGCGTCTCCATCTGCCGGTGCGCCCAGTGCAGAATGGCGCCACCGGGCGTTTCATAGACGCCACGCGATTTCATGCCGACGACGCGGTTCTCGACGAGGTCCACGCGGCCCACGCCGTGCTTGCCGCCGAGCTTGTTCAGCGTCCGCAGCACGTTGGCCGGCGAGAGCTGCTTGCCGTTGACGGCTACACAGATGCCGCACTCGAAATCGAGCGTGACATACTCAGCCTTGTCCGGCGCGTCCTCGGGCGCGACGCTCAGCTTGAACATATCCTTCGACGGCTCCAGCCACGGGTCCTCCAGGATGCCGCTCTCAAAACTGATATGCAGCAGGTTGCGATCCATCGAGTAAGGCTTCTTCGCCGTTGCCTGTACCGGAATGCCTTTTTTATTACAATATGCGATCATCTCGGCGCGGCCGGGGAATTGCTTGCGGAACTTTTCCTCGCGCCACGGAACGATAATCTTGATATTCGGGTCCATCGAGTAGGCGGTCATCTCGAAGCGGAGCTGGTCGTTGCCCTTGCCGGTGGCTCCATGGGAGATGGTGTCGGCCTTCTCCTTGCGGACGACCTCCATCATGCCCTTGGCGATGAGCGGCCGCGCGATGCTGGTGCCGAGGAAATACTGGTTCTCGTAGATCGCGCCGGCCTGGATCATGGGGAAGATGAAGTCGCGCGCGAACTCCTCGATAAGGTCCTCGATGTAGCACTTCGACGCGCCGGTTTTCTTCGCCTTTTTGTCGAGGCCCTTGAGTTCCTCTTCCTGACCGATATCGGCGCAGAAGGCGATCATCTCAGCATCGTAGGTTTCCTTGATCCACGAGAGGATGACCGA
>CAYGXY010000004.1:0-2569 GCA_964354045.1 uncultured Dehalococcoidales bacterium | reverse complement strand
CGGCATCCCTTCGACTTTGCTCAGGGCCTTGAGCTTGTCGAAAGGCTCCCCGACAAACAAAAAATTATTTCTCTGCGTACTCGGCGGCTCTGCGGTGAAAATGTTATTTTGGACAAGCATGGGGTTTTATATATTTTCCTCTCCAATGACGGCCTGCTCACGACGAAAAGAGACAGGAACCTTGTCCAACAGTTCTCTGAGGGCCGGTTTTATATAGATCTGATCGAGGTCGAAATGCCTCAATGCCTCCGCGAAGGTCCTGATCTTATCTGTCATTGCTGCCTTAGAATCGATAATCAGGACATATTCTCCCCTTAAGAGGCATAACCCTCCTACCACTTTTACTAAGTCCTCGTCTTGTCTTATTGGCTCGTAGCGGATCTGTATGCCAAATCTTTCGGCCAACTCCTCAAGAAGTTCCACGGTGGTATGGTCGTCCATTCTGAGAGTTTCCTCTATCACCCCTGGAGGTTGGCCCCTTCGACGGCCCAAATGCCCTCTGTTTGAAACCAGGACAAGAGAAGCGCCGCTCAAGGGCAACCCTGAGCCACCGGCCTTCAGGCTGTGAATGTCGAAGGGTTGGCCTATTTATACCAAAGATTTAATTTTATGGCAATTTCCAGGTGGTGAGTATCTGATCTCACGGATATTCTACCACTTCAAATAATCAGCGTGAAGATGGGGCCGCCAGAGAATGTGATTTCTGAAAAAGTCCAGAAATCTCTGATTACACCGATTCGTAAATGATTACACAGATACGAAACAAGAGAGCGTTTAGCAGTTTTTCAGAGCTCTCAGAATGTTATCTTGACAAAGAAAGTTTGTTCTTCTATATAAATATATTAACTGATCGTCGCTATAGAGTGAGAAAGACCCAGGCAAATGTCTTGGGGGAGAAGTAGAACGGGAGGAATCAAATGGAACTGCCTAAGTTCGAGTTTATCCAACCGCACTCGCTGCAAGAGGCTTACTCCGTCCTTCGAGAACATGATAGGAAGGCAGCCCTCTTGGCCGGAGGCACTGCCCTCATGGTTGGCCTTCGTTACAGACTCAGCACGCCCGCCTTTGTAATTGGATTGAAGGGATTGACCGCGCTGGATTACGTGGCCCGAAACGAGAGCGGCGGACTTTCGATCGGTTCTATGGTCACCTTGGAGACCCTGGAGAAATCGTCCCTGGTCTTAAACGAGTACGCCCTCCTGGCCCAGGCCATCCAACTTGTGGCCATCCCCCCTATCCGCCATGGGGCCACCATCGGAGGAAACCTCTGTCTTGACACCCGATGCATCTACCACAATCAGTCTGAGTTCTGGAGAAGTCCGCAAAGGGCTTGCTTCAAGCGGGGAGGGGACATCTGCTACGCAGTCGAGAAGGGCAGGCATTGCCAGGCGGTTTATCAGGGTGATCTTGGCCCAGTTCTGATAGCGCTGGGAGCCGAGGTGAAAATCGCCTCGGCGAACGGTGAAAAGATCATTCCCTTAACCGAGTTCTTCACCGGGAGAGGAGAGAAGCCCAACGTTCTGAAGCCAGATGAAATACTGGTAGAAGTCCGGATCCCACCTTCTGGCCAAGGGGCTGCCGGAGCCTACGAGAAACTCCGTGTGCGCGAAGGCATGGATTTTCCTATGGCCGGGGTAGCTGTCATGGTGAAAAGGAACCGGAGTGGCGTCATCGAACAGGCCAGGTTGGTGCTGGGAGCGGTAGGGTCTTCCCCGATAGAAGTGTCCAAGGCCGTGGGACTTCTGGAAGGCCATGAGCCTACAGAAGATCTGCTTCAGCGTGTGTCCCGAGAGGCAGTGGATACGGCGCGGCCGGCAGGAAACCTGGCTATGGATGCCAGCTATCGTAGGAAGATGGTGGGAGTGCTTGTAATGCGGGCGCTACGCCGAGCACTGGCGATGGCGCCTGAGGTCAGGTCTCAATGAATCTTCGTAACCCCACACTGAGGCGTGGAAAACCTGACGATCCGGCAGGGATGCCTCCGAAAATCTTATCAAGCGGACGGATTATATCTTTACGGGTAGGAGTAACACTCCCCAGCGATAGCAGAGTCCTCAGGGTGTTGGGGACATTCATTTCGTTCAGGGACAAGCTGCGGTTACCGCTATAAGATTTTCTCCGACACTCCTGCCGGATCTCAGCAAATTTACGGCAGAGTGAGGTATGACAAATCTTCGAACAATGGAGTCGACATCAAATCCAGCATAGAGGAGAGCCATGGGAAGGATTCCGGTTTCACTAAGTATAAATGGGCGAACTGAAAGACTTGAAATCGGTCCTCACAGGACCCTTTTAGAGGTCATCCGGGACGATCTGCAACTGACCGGAACGAAGTGCGGGTGCGAGGATGGAACTTGCGGTGCATGCACGATCTTGCTGAGCGGGGCACCCGTGCGTTCCTGTTTACTTCTCGCAGCGGAAGTTCAGGGGCAAGAAATTATAACCATAGAAGGATTGTCTGACGGAGAGAAACTGCATCCGGTGCAGGAGGCATTCGTCAAATACGGTGGTAGTCAATGTGGGTTCTGCAGCCCGGGCATGATCCTTACGACCAAGGCGTTATTGGACA
>CAYGXY010000003.1:0-3040 GCA_964354045.1 uncultured Dehalococcoidales bacterium | reverse complement strand
GATACGTTACAAACACTATGGCAGTTCAATGTCGGATATAGCTGAAAACAGCGAGATACTCTCTAAGCTTGATGAATTGAACAGAAAACAAACTAACTTGTGAGTTACGCAGTATTTAATAAACCTCTGAAAAAGAGATGCCCTTCTACGGAAGGACCAGGGGAACTGGTGGTTAACACCAAGTGTCATCCTGAGAGAGAAAAACGACCGAAGGATCTCGTCGAGATTCTTCACTTCGTTCAGAATGACACGTTTAAAAAGAGGTGCAGGATTCCTCCTGCCGGGGGTTTAGGGGTGTCCCCCAGATTTTTTAAAAATCCCCCAAGAGTGGGGGATACAGGGGGTTGATTAACACTTAATCAGAGCTTCCTTAGTGGGCCAAAGGTCAAGGTGATCATATTATATGGCGAAAAAAAGGGCGTCGAAGGTCGCAATCTTTGTGCACGGCTGGGACGCAGACAGCGCCGTCTGGAACCAGCCAAAAAGCAATCCCAATGCCATCAAACGCCTGTTTGAAGACAAAGGTTACCTGGTAGATCAGATAGACCTGCCGGGCAGGTTCATGGCACATAACAAAGACTTCTACTACTATGCCGAATTCCTGGCGAAAGAAATTGATGCCTACGCCTTGCCTAAAAGCCTATCCCCGCAGGATGAGGGCTGGGCTGATGAGATAAATCTGGTGTGCCACAGCATGGGCAGCGTCGTAGCCCTGCTCTACCTCAGGGAAGACATAGGCGACCCGGAGGCAAAGAACAAGATCACGCGGGTCATTGCGCTCGCATCACCGTTTCACGGAACCAGCGTTCCCATAAAGCAGATAGCCCATGTATTTATGCCCGGCATCGGCGATGTAGCATTTGACACCTTCATGAACCGCGTAGTCGCCTGCTATCAACAGGTTCAATTGGCGGGCCCGTTCATGCGTATGCTGCACTCGATGCCGGATCGTACCCCCCATATCAAGTTTCACAGCATCTGGACCCGGGGCGATGTCGTAGTAGCACCAAACCATACGGCGATAATGGAAGGTGCCAACAACTACTATATCGATTCGGCGCGCGTGGGACATCCCGATATAATGTGGAATGCGGAAACACTTCACATTATAAAAAACATCCTCCACGAAAAAATATCGCCGGTGGGCTTACAGACCTATCCGCCGGCGGATACGGGAGCTAATCACCTGCATCAGTGGTTCCCGGCGTCAGGCACCAACGAGCATACACCGGTCTGGTCTGCGGGTGAAAAACGATACTTTGTGTGGAGATGCAAGAACGGCGGCTGCAACGCCGCGGATATCTCCATCAACCGCCCACAGTTAAAGGGATGTTCTGTAGGTCAGGTGGATGAAAAATACCGCTGGCACAAATGGCAGCGTACAGGACTTAAAAGATACCGCTGCAACAGGTGTAAATTAACAGTAAGAGAAGCAGTAAAGCCATCGCCGGCGGATAGCCCGGAATGTGTAAAGGATGGAAAGCCTGGACGGCATGTGTGGACGATCCAGTCACAGCAATGGCTCTGTAATAACGAAAGTGATGGGATCAAGTGCGGTACAATAGAATGGAACCGGTTCATGCCCGGCATACTGGGATGCCGAGTAGGGCTGACTAAAACCAAGCGGCACCTATGGGCCAAGACGGAGCCGAGATTCCAATATATGTTCAAATGCGCAACATGCCGTAAAATTGTATGGTATTCAGACAAACCATGGGAAAACATCAGTAAAGGCAGCAACATAGTATGAGCTTGATGAAAAAAGAGGCATAATGATTCTCACCCTCACCTATCCTCGCTCTTGAGGGGAGAGGGATATTAAAAGAGGTGCAGGAGGAAATCTCCTGCCGAGGGCAAGCGGGGGTGTCCCCCGCCTCTCCCAAACTTCCCCCATGATTGGGGGACCGAGGGGGTTGACCAGGATTATTTAAACCCTCATTATATTGATAAATTGAAATAAGACATGCAATACAACGACATAATACGTAAACTGCAGAAACTCTCCGACCCCAAAGCTGTTGCCGGAATGGCCAGATACGGCATCAACCCCAAGAACACCTATGGCGTATCGATACCAAACCTGAGGGCAATCGCCAAGGAGATCGGCACAGACCACGAGCTGGCTTTAGAGCTGTGGGGCTCAGGCATACACGAGGCGCGCATACTCGCAGGCATGATAGCCGACCCCGATATGACGACAGAGAGATTGGTCGATACATGGGTCAAGGACTTCGATTCTTGGGACGTTTGCGATCAGTGCTGCATGAACCTGTTCGAAAATACCAAATTCGCCTATCACAAAGCCATCGAGTGGAGCGCAAGCGATAAGGAATACATAAAGAGGGCTGGATTCGTCATGATGGCCCGCCTCGCCGTCAGCGATAAAAAGGCCAAGGATGAAAAATTCCTGGAGTTCCTCGGAATAATCAGGAAAGAGGCCGGCGATAGTAGAAACTACGTCCAAAAAGCGGTAAACTGGGCGTTAAGGCAAATCGGTAAGCGGAATGCCGCTCTTAACCGCAAGGCCATCGAGGCCGCCGAGGAGATACAGAAAATGAGTATGCGCAGCGCCAAGTGGATAGCATCCGATGCCCTGCGCGAGTTAAAAAGTGAAGAGGTACAGGCCAGGCTTAAAGGCAGATAGATTAATAAGGTAACAATACTGCGTGAATAAGGAATAAAAGAAAAATGTCTAAGAAGAAAAGTCAATCCAAACCGACCCGTTTCCAAAAATATAAGGGCGCGTTTTCGAACTTTCGTCAAAGATTCCCAAAATGGAAACTCTTTACCCTTGCAACAATAGCCGTTATCGGAATCATAATAGTATTGACAATAGTGCTTTGGCCATCCAATGCGGCGACCACGGCACGTAACGGCGATACAGTCAAGGTTGCGTACATCGGGACTTACGATAATGGCTCGGTGTTCGATTCCGCCGGCATCAACGGGAGCGAACCTTGGCAGTTCACCATCGGTAACAAAAGCGCAATCTCTGGCTTCGAAAAAGGTGTTATCGGCATGAGCGTAAACGAAACGAAGA
>CAYGXY010000002.1:0-4558 GCA_964354045.1 uncultured Dehalococcoidales bacterium | reverse complement strand
GCAAAATTTCCGGATACCGGGGCAAACGGGCCTTTTTCCATTTGGGCCCGATTGAAATTGAACTGATCGAACTGATCGACGGGAAGACGATTCACGAAGCGTTTCTAAAAGAGAGGGGAGAGGGCATTCATCATATTGGTTTTGAGGTGAAGGACCTCGGACAGGCAATGGAAACAGCGAATCGCCAGGGTCTCCACGTCATTCAGCATTTCATGAGAGACGATGGGAGCGGTTTCGCCTATCTGGATTCGGACAAAACAGGGGGAGTCATTTTCGAACTGCTCGTTTACCCCTCAGAAAAGTAGAGGTCCTGCTGTGCTGTTTGTTCTTCTCATCTTCCATTCGCTGAGCAATAAGGGCAGGAGAATAGCTGCTCCCACCCCCCTCGCCGCCCATAGGGGAGCAAGTAACCCAACCGAGCCGGCAATGAACAGGATTCTTTTAATCCAATTGAGTTTCTGAAACAGGCAGCCCTCAATGCCCGCAGATAGAACGATCATTCCCAATATAGCCAAAATAGCACTGGGCACGATATCTGTCACCGAGCCCAGGAGCAGGAGAGAAGGATCAAAGGCAAAGACAAAAGGTACGAGATAAGCTGCTATTCCCAAGCGCATGGATTGCCAGGCTGTCTTCATGGGGTCTGAATGAGCGATTGAAGCAGCTGTGTAGACCGCCATCATTTCAGGAGGTGTAAGGAAACCCAATACCGCATAGTAGAGTACAAACAGGTGAGCACTGAGAGGAATCATCCCTGCTTGAATCAGGGCGGGAGCTAACAAGATGACCACGATGATGTAAGTGGGGGTCGTCGACACTCCCAGGCCGAGGACCATGGCTGCCATCCCGGTCATCAGGAGCAATGCAAAGAGACTCCCCCCGGCCAGCTGCAAAAGGGTCAACGAAACGGAATGACCCAGTGCACTTAGAAGCACTGCACCCACGGCAAAACCGGCCATGGCACCAATCATGAGTATTTCCAACAGCCCCTCCCCGGTGGTTTCCAGGATAGCAAAGAGCTTCCGCATGTTTATGCGTGAGGCTTTCTTGAACATAGAGATGACAAATATTGACGCGGCAGCCCATAAGCCCGACATGTCCGCTTCGAGTTGCATTACGAACATCGTATAAATAATGACGAGTCCCGGAATAATAAATACCCAGTTATCAAGCATGGTCTTTTTAAAAGAGGGAAGTTCCTCAGAAGGGAGACCTTTGAGACCTGTTCTCGTAGCATGGAAGTGCACTTGCATAAAGACGCCCAAATAGTAAAGGATGCTTGGGATAAGCGCAGCCACCGCTACTTTCCAGTAGGGGATGCCGAGAAATGTGGCCATGATGAAAGCCACTGTCCCCATAATTGGGGGCGCAAGTTGGTCTCCACAACCCGTTGTGGCCTCAACGGCTGCGGCAAAATGTGGCTTATAACCCAGTCTCTTCATCATGGGAATAGTGACGACTCCCGTGGTGGCTATATTCGCTACGACACTGCCACTGACGATTCCGAAGGCACCACTCGCTATGATTGTCGCCTTGGCGGGCCCCCCTCTAAATCTCCCCATTAACGAGATGGCGGCATCCGTAAAGAACTTTTCCCCACCTACGGCGAAAAGGGCCTGACCGAAGAGCATAAAGGCAAGGACAATCGTCCCGGTAACCCTTAATGGAACACCAAGCAAAGCGCCTTCATCGATGTAAAGATAAACGGCCAATCTCTGCCAGGGGACTGCTCTGCCATGCAAAGGTCCAGGAAACAGATCGGCAAAATGAGGATATAAGATGAAAAATATAATAATGATCACCATGAGCCAGCCTAGCATTCTCCGACAGCCCTCAAGAACAAGTAGAATAGCAATCGTCCCCAAGATCACGCGCTCAACCGTGATGATCCCTGCAGTTGCTTGCAGCTTCGGGTAGAATAGAGCAAGGTAAAGCCCAACGACGAGTCCGGCAACCGATAACACAACATCATACCAAGGTAATCTCTCTCGCGAGGTTTTTTTTGATGCAGGGACAAGAAGGGGAGTCAAGGCTAACGCTAAAGCAAGCAACACGGCCAAGTATTGTTGAATCCAGAGGCTTACCCCAAAGGACAAGAAGATGTCCAGGATCCCCACAATCCCGGTGATGGGGATAAGGACAAGCAACACTGTTTCTGCGAACCCGATCGGTCCTTGATGTCTCCTAAACCGGGATTGCGCGGTGGATTCCAAATCCATTCAAAGCCCCTCCTTTGTATTCCCTTAACGTGGGTTTTGACGGAGTGTCGGTGGATCCATCGAACCTGCCGACACTCCGTCATTTCGCCTATTCCTTTTCGCCCTTCTGTGCCAGCAATCCTTTCTGTTTTTCCTCAAGCTCCTTAGTCCACAGGTTTTTCTCCTTGAGGAATTTTATCGACCCCGGATGATAGGGCATGGTCAGGTTTTTGGAGGCAAAGGTCTCCGGAGTCCATTCCGCAAACTTAGCGTTAAACGGAGGAAGTTCCTTGTTATAATCCCACATCGCCTTGATGATTTGGTAGACGGCGTCACCGGAAAACTCTTTTCGTGAAACAACATAAATTTCGTAGCGGAGGAGCCAGCTATCCTTCGGCACCCCTGGCCATATTCCGCCCTTGACCAGGTTGAGCATGCCATCCGGGTACACCTTCAACGCTCTCGCCTTGGCCTCAGGGGAAGGATCAAAGGAAACAAGATAACCGCCTGTTCTGGCATTAAAGTCGGTCAACTCTGGCATGCCTACCGTATTTGATCCGGAGGCATCCGCTCTACCCTCCATGACCGCCTTTGTCGCATCAGTCGGTGAACCCACAGGCAGCAGCTTGACATCATCCCACGTCAACCCTCCATTGGCCAAGGCAGCCGTGGCCTGCAGCTGAACCGCGGGGGTCCTCGCGAAACCGGCGGCAATGCGCTTGCCCTTCAAATCAGCGAGTTTCTTCACAGGAGAGTTGCCAACCACACCCATGCTGATGTCGTTACAAATTCCGGTAAGGATAAGGCGCATGGGAAAACCCTGGCCGTTCGACAACTCTTTATATGCTTCCGTGCCGAAATAACCCCACTTTGCATCTGTCGAATTCAATACCCCAAGGTCCATTTCTTTAGTGACCATCATAGGCATCCATGCGGTAATACCTACCGGCATCACCTTCGTCTTCATGGACGTGTGCTTCTCGGTGATTGCCCCTGCCGCGGTTCCGATAATGTGGAAAAACGAACCCACCGGATGAGTGCCAATATTAACGATGGGTGGAAGTTGTTGAGCAGAAATGGCCCCAGCACCCCACACCAGCAAGAAGGTACAAACCAAGGTTGAGATTAAGAATTTTTTCATGATGTGTCCCGTCCTTTCTGACCATGCTTGGCAAGAATGGTCTCTTGATGTTAAACCGCTGCCCTCTTTCCTTCTGTCGATAACTGGCTTCGCTTTATTGTTCAATCTGGGAGGAATCCCCATTCTGACGCAGATAGAACAGATACGCGTCATGAGTGGTAGAGACTGCCTGCCTATAATGTCCTCCCTGTATCACAGGGTGAGGATAGTTTATCAGAACGTCACGGGCGGTTCCCAGCATCTATGTTATTTACCAAAATCCAGCCAAATGATCAATCTAAAAAAATATTTTCCCCTCCTCTTGGGAACCTCTCCAAAACCTTCAATCGTCACGCCCAATTCTCGTTCAACAATCGCACTTTTTTGCTTGACATTACACTATATATTGTGGTAGTGAATTCTAGATATAGGGGTATCACCTAGAATACCAGCTCAAATCGAGGGCTTACGGGCCTCTCTTGGGTCAGTTGCTTTCTTGGACTTCTTGGCATAACCCTGCTTTACAAATGCAAGGGGAGTTATGAACAATGAGAAAGGGGGCACCACATGATCTGGTGGATCGGAGCGGGCATTTTTTACATCGTTGTTCTGGCGGCAATTTGCCTCTTTTTCGAAGGGGCCAAGGAGCCCCCGGAGAACTTTGAGGTAGAGCAAAAATATAACTAGCTTACTGAAACAAAATAACCGACCCCGTTACCCTTGCCGTCGTCCGCGGGGATAAGTCAATACCCCTTTCTTCCGTCAAACGATTTTTATCCGCCTACGCAGAAGACCGCGGGCTCTGCCCGTGGGACTCCATGATATGTCGTCCCTCCGAGTCTGCGATGTCCTAAAACTGCACGTCTCCCGTGTACGTCATGTCGAGGCAGTCGCCCACACCCATTCTCAATTCTTCCCTGGGCTCCTTTCCTAAAAGGACGTGCGTCCTAATCTGTCCTATCTTCGCGATGACAGCAACACCATTCTTTGGCCTGGCTCCAGAGCCGGAAAAGAGGTTTGGATGTGCTTCCAGAAAGGAGTCAAGCTTGGTTTGCGTGCACTTGAGTTCGAGACCTAACTGGGTAAGAAAGAGAGGACTGGCATCACGTGACCTGTGGCTCTGAATCCGAACGCGGTAGGTTTGTCCATCCATTGTGGAAACCTCTTCGATGGAACCTATGAACAGAATCGGCCTCTGAACCAGCCAGAGTCTTTCCAGTTGAACACCCAATATCTTCTC
>CAYGXY010000001.1:0-5765 GCA_964354045.1 uncultured Dehalococcoidales bacterium | reverse complement strand
GGCTACTCTATATCAAAAATCCTGGGACTATTGTTGCTAACATACTTCTCATGGCTTCTAGCCAGCCTACACCTGATCAAATTCGGCTACGTGAATATCTCTGTGTCTCTGCTAATTCTGATTGCACTCTCTTTTTATCTGGGCAGAAAGAATTTAAGCCTGAAGAACCTGCCACTGAGAAAGATGCTGATCAGCGAGGCGATTTTCACAGTCGCCTTTGCGCTATTTTTAGTCTACTTACTCTATAAGCCGGATATCTTCTATGCATATACAGAAGATTTCATGGACTTTGCGTTTCTCCAATCGATTTTGCGCAGTGACTATTTCCCACCCGCCGACCCCTGGCTTGCCGGCACAAGCCTCCCCTACTACTACGGCGGACAGCTCGTTACTGCCATATTGACCATGATATCGAAAGTGCCGTCCTCTATATCTTATAACCTAGCAGTGGCGATGTTCTTTGGTCTTATCGCGAGTGCCTCATACGGGATCTTATATAATGTCACAAAAAGAAAACTCTATGGTTTTGTTGCTGTCGCTTTCGTTTGTTTTGCCGGGTTTAGTTCGGGTGTATTTCAACTATTTGCCTTTGTCTTCCACCATGACTTGCTAGGCCATAGCGCTACAGGAGCGCACAGCTTTTTCGACTGGCTTCTCAACTTCGATGTAAGTGCTGGAGTTATACCTCATACTGGAAACCTGTGTCCTTATGCCGCCTTTCTGCAAGGGGATTTGCATGCACATACGATGACCCTCCCCTTTCAGCTTATGTATGTCATGCTTATGTTCGCGCTGCTCAAGAAAGGCGATGGAGATATCAAGAGTACGAGATCGGATTCGTTACTAAATGTACTTATATTAGGTGTTAGTCTGGGCTTTTTCTCTATTATCAATACATGGGACTACCCCATCTATGCCGTATTTACAGTACTTGCTTTCATATTGCTCAAATTAAATCTCAGTAAAAAAGAGGGCTTAGGTATCATACTGGTGAGTCTCATTATGTACGTGCCTTACTTTGTTACAAGGAATTGGGGTGGGACTCATGGGGTCGGTGTGGTACACATCAGAACTGATCTGGCCGATTTTGTCGAGCTCTTTGCCTTGTTTTTGTTCGTGGTATTTCCATTCTTCTATGTTTCACTCAGGAGGAGGTTGTTTAAGGTAAGAACACTTATTGTAATAACGGTTTTGACCATTGTCGTTGCGTTGGTCTCTTTCTTACTAGATTTCCAGCTTCTATTAATCCTTATCCCACTGATTCTGGTGCCCCTATATTACATATACAAGGCCAGTGGGAAAAAAGAAACGAAATTCATGCTGCTGCTTGTACTCATGGGAGCGTTAATTGTGTTATTCTGTGAGGTCTTTTTCATAGCCGATGCTTTGCCATCTCCCTGGGAAAGATTCAATACGGTTATGAAATTATACTTGCCGCTTTGGATTTTTCTGGGCATAGCATCTGCATATGGCATATTCCGGATATCAAGAAATACCAAGGGGAAGTTTAAGGCCGTTTGGGTTTGCTTCCTGCTTGTTCTCATTGTAGCCTCCATAATTCAGCCTGTAGGACAGACCATCGGCTGGGCAAGCGGCAAACGCGATTATTTCGGAATCGGCAGAGGAACACTGGATGGAACAGCTTATGTTAAGACTAAAGCACCCGGCGATTACGAGGCGATCCAATGGAAAAACGCAAATATAAAAGGACAGCCTATAATACTGGAGGCACCCGGCGGAGCGTATCAATTTTCATCACATATTGCAACGATGACTGGCTTGCCCACTGTCATCGGCTGGCTTACTCATGAAGTGATGTGGCGGGGCTCCTGGGATGTAGTAGCGGGACGAGACACGGATGTGAACACGATTTATCAGACTCCTGATAACGAGGAAGCGTTCCTCATATTGAGAGAATATAATGTCAAATATATTTACATAGGTATCTTGGAGAAAGAGAAGTATACCGCAGAGAGTTTACAAAGGTTCGCCAGCCATCCGGAAAGATATACGCCGGTTTATGAAAATCAGGGTGTGGTTATATATCAAGTGACTCCGTAGAGAAGTTGCTCCGCTTATAGTATTTGTGAGACAATGTTGCCACGCTGTTATTCGGCGATGACCGGAAGACAATGACAGCTCATGGCGGCTTCTGGAAAAAGCGAGAATGCAAACAAAGGCCTTAGAGAGACTGCAAAGCTTCGCCTCTGAACCCAGGGGGCAGGTTTTTCTAGTCATACTAACTCTTGCGATATCCCTGCTCGTCCGCTTGCTCCTGTTCCATTATCATGGTTACCATATAGACGAAGGTTCATTTAAGGCATGGTATAACATTGCTGCCGAAAAGGGGCTGCACAACTTCTACGATTCAACGTGGTGCGACTATCCCCCGTTCAGCATATACATTTTCTGGCTGTTCGGTAAGCTTGCACATGCCATAGGGCCGGGCAGTTTAGATCTTCTCATCAAATTACCCCAAAACCTGTTCGACCTCGCCACAGCCTATCTTATCTTCCGCTTCCTGCGCCCGAGGTATTCTTTCAAGTTCTCCCTGGGTGTCATGGCTGTGTATGCCTTTAATCCTGCGCTCATCTTCGACCTTGCAGTGTGGGGACAGTTTGATTCGATATATGCCTTCTTTATGGTTGCCTCTCTTTATGCACTCATGCGCTCAAAATACGAGATCTCGGGCGGACTGTTCAGCCTTGCCATACTAACCAAACCTCAAAGTGTTGTCCTTCTGCCTGTATTAGCCTATGTTATCCTGAGAAATGGCCGCTGGAAGCGTGCCATATCCAGTGGCGCTGTTTTCATTACCCTGCTTTTTCTGATTATTGTACCTTTCCATTGGAGCAACCCGATTACTTTCCTTATTGACCGCTACTCTGGCTACAGTGTATATCCCTACAACAGCATCAATGCCTACAACTTCTGGGCGCTGCTGGGCTTCTGGAAGGCAGACACTGTTACGCACCTCGGACTTACCTATCAGATATGGGGTGTTCTTGCTTTCGTCATCTTTGCAGCTTTTGTCATGTGGCAACTTCATCGGAGATACGAGCAGAAAGCGGCTATTTTCGCCGTCTTCCTACTCATGTTCGGCTTTTTCATGCTGATGACGAGGATACACGAGCGGTATCTCTTCCCAGTCTTCGCGCTTCTCGCCATGAGTTGGTCTGGACGTTTCACATTTAGACGCTTAACAACTTGGATTTATTTGGGGCTCACAGGCACGTATCTGGCCAACCTGGTTTATGTAATGTCAATGCTAAATGCCGGAGCATTCATCCCGGATGGGCACTGGTCCATTTACGTTCTGGCGCCTATGAATGCTATTCTGTTCTTTTTCGCTGTCTGGAGTTTCTGGAGGATACAGCGGAGTAAACCGGCTATAGAGGCGCTGAAATGAGAGTATTTTCTCATCCTTCGACAAAGTCAGTATCAAAAGAAGTTCCCCCCATCTCACCTGAGACTGAGATATCTGAGAAGGATCTGGCAACACCGGTTCGCGGGAAACATACCCGCTGGCGGCACGCTCTCATTTTGGCAACCCTCGTTATTCTCTTTCTTTCCGTGGCCGTCTGGAATTTAGGTGATAGGCATGTTCCCACCTCTGACTTTGTTCCACAGAATGACCCCGAGGAGATCTATCTAGACCTTGGGAATACCACCCGTGTGGACAAAGTTTATTTTCTTGTTCAAGATGCCAGTAACGTCGATGTTGACATCTATTGGGGCTACCCAGAAAGTTGGAACCTAGCAGGCAACCTGAAGAAATCCGGGGTCTGTCGGGAGTGGAGTTATGTCGATTTGGGCCAAGATACCAGATATGTTCGGCTGGAGTTCAAAGGAATGTCTGGGAGAATCGGGGAAGTGGTCTTGTTCTCAGGTGGCCTTAAACTAGCCATAAGCGGCATTTCTACAGACGGTGATGCGACAGCAGCTAATGCTCTGATCGACGAGCAACAACTTGTTGATAACCCTGGAAGCTCAAAATCAACCGCATATTTCGATGAAATATACTACGTTAGGACGGCAGAAGAGTACCTGAAACTCCAGAATCCGTCGAGTTGGGACCATCCGCCCCTGAGCAAACTGATAATCGCTGCCAGCATAGGTATTTTCGGTCACAATCCCTTTGCCTGGCGCATCGCTGGAGTCATCTTTGCCACTCTCACAATCATTCTCATTTTCCTTTTCGCCAGGCGCATGTTCGGGACACCTCGGGCTGGCCTTATTGCTGCCTTTTTGCTCACATTTGACTTCATGCACTTTGCCCAGGCCAGGATTGCCACTCCGGATACATTTCTTTTCTTCTTTTTCGTTGGTATGTTCTACTTCTTCTACCGCTACTGGCAAGACCCATCCCGCGGAGGGAAATACCTTTTCTGGAGCTTGGTATTTTTTGGGTTTGGCTTCTCTAACAAGTGGTTTATTATGTACGGCTTCGCTGGCATGATGTTGCTGCTGATTATACTGAAAGTGCGCCAGCGAACCATCAACAGGAGCGAGGTCTGCTGGTTTGTGGGTGGCCTGGTGGCAGCGGTGTCCATCTACATGCTATCCTACATCCCCTACTTTCTTGCAGGACATGGCCTCAGCGACTGGTGGCGCATGCAGTGGGACATGTATAGCTTCCATTCCCATTTGACAACACCGCATCCCGGAGGCTCGCCATGGTACACCTGGCCGTTCATGCTGAACCCGGTTTGGTTCTATGTGGGTTACTTCCCTACTACCCGAGCCTACATCGCCAGCTTTGGTAACCCGGCTCTATGGTGGGCAACTATACCGATAATGATTCCTACCGTGATGGTTGTCATCAACTGGCTTGCTAACAGTGTGAAGAACAGGGTTACCAATTTTATCGCAAGTACTCTCCGTCCCCTTTGGCGTGAGGTAGGTCACAGGCGCGAGGTTGCTCTATTTATCATCATTCCCTTCCTTACCCAATGGCTCTTTTTCATTCCCATCAGCCGGGTAGTCTTCATATATCACTTCTATCCACCTTTACTCTTCGTAATCCTTGCAGTGACTCTATGGATTGAGTGGTTATGGGCAAGGTACAAGTGGGGTAAGTGGGTTGTTGGGGGCTATCTTGCCCTCAATGTCGCTTGCTTCGTCTTCTTCTTCCCTGCAATATCAGGCCTACCTATGTCAAACGGATATTGGGATTCGTTGCCATGGATGGTACACTGGATAATCTACGCTTGATCTAAAGTGAGCAAGTGAATTCTCTGCCGTTTGGAAACACTCAGAAGGCTCTACCTTTAGATCATCAAGCGCGCCTAAGATGTTCTGATCATTGCTGAAAGTCAGACTAGGCAGCAAATAGAATCATGCATCAATACACTTGTATATCTAATGACATTAACTATTACTTCACCGACCGCCGCTGACTGCCAATCGCCTTCACTTTCGCTAAAGAGAAATTCTCTTTCCACAAAAACACAAAGCCAAGCGCTATCACAGGGAAAAGGATAACGGCATGCAGAACGATAACATAAGCGCTCACCGAGGCCTCATACGCCGAAGCGACAACTCCAGCCGGTATGAATAACATCATTGTTGCTTTGCAGAAATAGTCGAAAGGCCCGACGCCTCCCGGAGCAACGAATATGAGCGCCCAGCTCAGACTGGCGACAGAAGTAACCAGCAGCATAATATAAAATGGCTGGCCAAGATCGAATGAACGAGCTGCCATATAGAATAACCCCGCCTCACACAGCCAGACCAAAGCCGATAATACCAATGTGATTATTAGC